>NZ_JAMQML010000022.1:0-51892 GCF_030068685.1 Nitratireductor sp. GZWM139
CCATGGAACTACGACCAGGCAGTGTGACCGGCGCACCGCTTACGGTGCAGGTGCAGAGAGTAGCTTAATTTACGCTGAGACTTGTCCAGCGGATGGAGGGCGCGCTCACCTGTCGAGTTCGAATAACAATAGGAAACGTCTCCCTAGGGCGCCCACGAAACCGGGGCCTACCCAATCTGATGGTCGCAAAAAAAACAGCCGTTGCCGCAAGCGCTTGACCAGAGTGTGGGCTTCGCGACCGACGCGCTTGTGCCAGACGCGAAGCCCAAATATCCAAATCCAGCTTGCAAACTCTTGTCATTAATGAGGGAGCAGCAAGGTCTAGGACAATGTCTCGTTGCTATCTCATGTCTTCTTCGTGAACCAGACTGCTCTTTGATGTCTCTGGCATGAACAATATAGCAATCACCACGCCAACGGAGATGGCAGCCATATAGAACGCAGGCGCAAGCTTGCTCTCAGTCTGCATGACGAGCCAAACTCCTACGAATGGTGCGGTTCCACCAAAGATAGTGTATGCGAGATTGTAGCTTACTGCAGAGGCGCTGAAACGGGTGCGTGTTGGGAATAACTCGAGTAGCGCGATGCCAACCGGTCCCCAAAATAGTCCGCAACCGAGTGCCAGCAGGCTTTGACCCAGCACGGCCGACAATAGACTTCCTTGCGACGCCAGCATGTAGGCTGGTATGCATGCGAGCGCGTTGAAGATAACGCCGAATAGAAGCAGTGGCTTTCTTCCAAAAACATCCGACAGCCCCCCGCCGACGATCATGACTACGAAGGCAACAAACAGCGCAATGCTATTTGAAAGTAGGGCTGAATTGCTATCCAGACCGACCGTGCCGGTGAGGTAACTCACGAAGTATCCCGAGAGCGTATAGAAGCCGAGGCTCGAGAATGCGGCTAGTGCGAAACTAAACGCCATCTGTTGTCTCTGACTCTGTACTGCATCTCGTATTGGAGTTGTCGCCAAACGTTTTGCGGCCTGGGTTGTTTTGAACGCGGGAGATTCATCGACCTTGTTACGGATGTATAGGCCAACTAGTGCGAGTGGCCCGCCGATAAGGAACGGAATGCGCCATCCCCAAGCTTCGTATGCGTCGCCGCTCATGGCGTTTGTCAGAAAGAGGACAAGCAATGCAGCAAAGATGGGCGGAAGATTTGCAAATGAGTATGTGAAAGCCACATAGAGACCTCGCTTTTCGCTAGGTGCATGCTCAGCCACGAAAGAGTTTGAGCCGACGGTTTCGCCGGCGGCGGATAGGCCCTGTATGAGGCGGCATACCACCAAGAGCGCCGGGGCGAGAATTCCGATCTGAGCATATGTCGGAAGCAGGCCGATCGCTACTGTCGCTCCTCCCATCAAGAATATCACAAGCGACAAGACCTGACGTCTGCCGATACGATCCCCGAGACTTCCGAACACGAAGCCCCCCAAGGGACGCATCAGGAAGCCGACAGCGTACACGGCAAATGTTGACAGCAAACCCGCTACCGGGTCTGTGGTTGGAAAGAACAGCTTGGCGATGACCGCAGCGGAATAGGCATAGATCACAAAATCGTACCACTCTACGAATTGTCCAATTGCGGCTGAGCCTAAAACGCGTCGCATTGCCAGAGATTTTTGAGTTGCCGATTTATCATCGGTGACTGCAGCGTGAGCAGACATTCTTACTTCCTCCTCATATGGATTTTATAGGCAGTCTCACCCAAGCTGGCGCACTGCATACCGCCGATGCTGCAAGCAAGGCAGGGTCTCTCGCGTTTCTAAAACGCGTTCGGCATTAATGGTTGAGATTGCAAGCCCGTCGCCTTGGGGTACCGTTGATACGGGAATGCCATTGGGGTCCACAATCATGCTCAAGCCGACGGAAAGCGGTGCGGGTTGGCATGAAGCGGCAACGAAACAGGTATTCTCGATCGCCCGAGCCTTAAGTAAGGTTTCCCAGTGAAACTCTTTCAGGGGGCCGGCAACCCAGCCAGACGACACCAAGAGGACGTCAGCACCCTTGTCGATCAACAGGCGAGCCATCTCTGGGAAGCGGATATCGTAACAGTTAAGTAAACCGAATCTGAACCCGCCGAGTTCAAATGTAACGAGTTCATTGAAGTCGGGTTTTAAACTGGCAGGTTCGTTCTTTTCGGATTCTTTGTATCGAAACGCATCGTAGAGGTGGAGTTTCTGATACTGCCCAAGTGTCTCTCCATTCTGATCGATCGCGATCATCATGTTTCTCGCGAGGGCGTTTGTCCCTTTGGCGTAGGCACCTGTGACGATTGCTATGCCAGTCTTCTTTGCTATCGATCGAACTTTATTCTCAAATTCTTCACCATGGTTGCAGGCGACTGCGAATAGGTCTTCTGCCGATGAGGTGAAATCGAACATCATGGCCTCAGGGAAGGCAACAATCTCAGCGCCGCGCTGAGAGGCTTCAGCTGACATCCGTTCGATTGTTGAGATGTTCTGTGCCAGGTCGGCCGTGCCTACGGCTTGGGCTACAGCAACCGTAATGCTTGTCGTGTTCATAGTTGTCCATGTCGTTAGGGTTTAGCGGATTTGACAGGACGCAGATCACGAAGTCTAAGATCAATTTGATTGTGATTGATAGCGAGTGGGAATTAATCGTAGATGAGAGTTCCAGATCTGACACGCCTCAGATACTTCTTGGCTGTGGCTGAGGAACTGAATTTCAGAAAAGCTTCTGAAAGACTCAATGTAGCCCAGCCAGCGGTAAGCCGCGCGGTTCAGGCATTGGAAAAAGAGCTTGGATTCAGGCTCTTTGATCGGACGACAAGGCGGGTTAGCCTGACCGATGCTGGCGAAGTTCTTGCAAATGATGCGAAGAAAGCGATGTTGCTGTTGGAGCGCTCAACGCGTCACGCGCGCCAACTCGCTTCGGGATATGCAGGCGAGATTGTAATAGCATACTCGGCACAGGCTTCTTACGGACCTATGGCAGAGTTTGTCGTAAAGTTTAGGAGCGCCCATCCTTCCGCTACTATCAGCCTCTATCAGATGGCCTCGCATGAACAGTTGCGGGCTCTTGAGGCTGGCGAAGTGGATGTCGGTTTTATGCTATCGGCAGCATGCAAAGCGCCGCTCAGTCTTTTACCTGTGGTAAAAGAGAGATTTGTGCTTCTGGTTTCAATCTACCATCCGCTTTCAAGGAGAACCGCTGTCTCTTTGAGTGAACTCAAGGATGCTGGGTTTGTCATGGGCACAGATAAGAGATGGGAAACTTTTCGCTCCCTAGTGTCCAACTCATGCTTATCCGCAGGCTTCTTACCCACGATCATTGAAGAAGCCGATGACGTTCCCGTTTTGCTTCAGCTAGTCGCGTTACAGCGTGGTGTAACCCTCTATGGATCCTCGATAAGGTCAGCGCTGCCTGAGGATATCGTCGCAATCCCATTAATCGACGACTGCGCTCAATTCGAGATTGGAGTGGCGTGGGATCGAACGCGGGAGACGCCCTTGGTCAAGGAGTTTATCTGTTTCCTGCATGGGGTAAGAAACAACGACTGGCTGGTTGAATTGACGCGCTGATATGATGGAATTCCAGACAGTCCCTGGAATTCAGCCTGTTCTCGGCTCAACCCTGATCAGATCCGCCTGAAAGACTTTCGCCCCCGTCAGACGACTTCCTTGACGAAGCGCCCAGACCCTGGGGCCCGCTCGCCCCAGAAACCGGCAACAACCGCACCGCCCTCTCACAATCCCGCTTGACGCCGGGCCGCGGGTCGCGGATTAATGCGCGCTGCGCGGGTATGATGTAATGGTAGCCTGTCAGCTTCCCAAGCTGAACGCGCGGGTTCGATTCCCGCTACCCGCTCCAGTCCCGCTCAGCCGGTATTTCCTTTTTCGCAGCGCGCAAGCTTGCGCCCGCGCCAGCGGGTGCGTATCTCTTTGCGGTCAAGATCAAGGAGCATTCCGGTGTCGGCACTGACCAGATTTCTGGGCGACAGCCCGCTGCGCGTCATCATCAAACTGCTGATCGTGTCGCTCATCGTCGGCTTCGTCATGAGCGCCTTCAACTGGTCGCCGTTCGATATCTTCTATGCGCTGCGCGACACGGTCGTGCATCTGTGGAACATGGGCTTTGATGCACTCGGCCGCTTTGCAAGCTACATCCTTCTGGGTGCAGCCATCGTTGTGCCGGCGTTCCTGATCCTGCGTCTTCTCAGCTATCGCCGCTAGGCCGGCGGGAATGGACGTTTCCACGCCGACGCGGGCCGCGCGCCCGTTCGAGGTCACCAACCGGCTGGTCCTGTCGATCGCCGTGCCGATGACGCTCGCCTATCTGACCACGCCGCTGCTCGGCATCACCGACACGGCCGTCATCGGGCAATATGGCGACGCCGCCCTTCTGGGCGGGCTGGCGGCGGGCGCCATCGTCTTCGACGTGGTGTTCACCACGTTCAACTTCCTGCGTTCGGGAACCACCGGGCTGGTTGCGCAGGCGTTCGGCCGCGACGATGTGCTGGAAGAGCAGGCGGTGTTGTGGCGCGCTCTGGCGATTGCGCTCGTCTGCGGGCTTCTGGTCGTCGCGCTCGGGCCGCTGGTCAATGCCGCCGGCGTCCGGTTCATGAATCCCGATCCGCGCGTTGCCGAGGCCATGCATGCCTATGTGGCGATCCGCATTCTTGGCGCGCCCCTGTCGCTGCTCAACTACGCCATCCTTGGCTATTTGCTGGGGCGCGGGGAAGGGGGGCTCGGCCTTGGCCTTCAGGTGATCCTGAACGGCGCAAACATCGCGTTATCGGTCTTTCTCGGTCTTTCGCTGGGCTGGGGCATCGAGGGCGTGGCCTGGGGCACGGTGGGCGGCGAGGCGCTGGGTGCGCTGGCGGGCTTTGGTCTTCTGGCATGGCGGTTCAGAAACGGCCCGCGCGTTTCATTGGCGCGGGTGTTCGATTTCCCGGAAATCATGCGCATGGTGGCGATGAACCGCGATATCATGATCCGCTCCTTCTCGCTTCTGGCAGCCTTTGCGCTGTTCACGCGGCAGGGCGCGCAGTTCGGCACGGTCACGCTGGCGGCCAATGCGGTGCTGATGAATTTCTTCCTGATCGCCGGCTATTTCCTTGATGGCATGGCGACTGCGGCCGAGCAGCTTGCCGGGCGGGCGGTGGGCGCGCGCTATCGGCCGGCGTTCCGGCAGGCCGTGTGGCTCACCATCGTCTGGGGCTTTGGTCTCGCACTGGCGCTGGCCGGTGTTTTCGTGCTGTTTGGCGACGATCTCGTCGCTTTCATTGCGAAAGCCGAGGATGTGCGCGAGATCGCCAGCGTGTTCCTGCCATGGGCGGCGCTGATTGCGGTCTCCGGCGTGCTGGCATTTCAGATGGATGGGGTGTTCATCGGCGCGACCTGGTCGCGCGACATGCGCAACATGATGCTGCTGTCGCTCGCCGTCTATCTCGTTTGCCTGTTCTTCCTGACGCGCGCTTTCGGCAATTACGGCCTCTGGGCGACGCTGCACATCTTCCTGATCGTGCGCGGCATCAGTCTGGCAGCCATCCTGCCAGCGCGCGCACGGCAGACCTTCGGGAGTTAAAGCAGTTCCGGGAAAAGCGGGAACCGGTTTTCCTTCCGGAACTGCGAAAAACAATGCGTCGGGGCGTTCTCGCGGTTCAGCGAAAATGCCGTAGCGTCTTTTGCCGTCAGGTCTGCGGGCGCGCGTCAGTTCAGGGCGCGCGCGGCCCACTCATCCACCCGCGTATCGCGGATCTGGCGCAGCGAGGCGAGGTTCTCGCGCTGGGCGTAGGCACTCATCTCTTCGAGGATCTTTCCGGGCAGGCAGGTGCCGCCGAAGATCATGCCGCTATACATCTGCACAAGGTCGGCACCGGCGCGGATCTTCTCGAGCGCAGTTTCGGCCGAGTCCACCCCGCCAACGCCGATCAGCGGCATGGCCGGGCCCACCAGAAGGCGCATGCGCGCAAGCACGATGGTCGAACGCTCAAACAGCGGCTGGCCCGAAAGGCCGCCCTTCTCATGCGCAAGCCGGCTGGTTGCGCCGGTTCTGGAAAGCGTGGTGTTGCTGACGATCAGGCCATCAATGCGCTTGTCGAGCACCTCGGCGGCAATGTCGGACATAGCCTCTTCCGTCAGGTCGGGAGCGATCTTGAGGAACAGCGGCACCGGCGAGCGGCGGCGCTTGGCCACCTCGTCGCGTGTCGCCAGAACGCGGGCCAGAAGCTCGGAGAGGTTTTCCCGGTCCTGCAACGCGCGCAGGCCGGCGGTGTTGGGCGAGGAGATGTTGACGGTGAGATAGGAGGCGATGTCGCCAAAGGCGCGCACGCCCGTCTCATAGTCGGCGATGCGGTCTTCGCTGTCCCTGTTGGCGCCGATATTGACGCCAACGATGCCGCCACGCCCGGCGCGCTCTTTGATGCGCTCGCGCACGGCCACGAGGCCGTCATTGTTGAAACCGAGCCTGTTGATCAGCGCGGCGTCCTCTTCAAGCCGGAAGAGGCGGGGCTTCGGATTGCCGGCCTGCGGCTTCGGGGTCACGGTGCCGCATTCGACAAAGCCGAAACCAAGGCGCAGAAGCCCGTCTGCCGCCTCTGCGTTCTTGTCGAAGCCGGCCGCCATGCCGAGCGGATTGGGAAACACCATGCCGCCGACAATCGTCTTGAGGCGTTTGCTGATCTGCGGAGGACGGGCGAGGGGCATGCCGCTCTTCAGGGCCATGATTGCAAGGTTGTGAGCGCGCTCGGAATCCATCCGGAAGAGGGCCTGGCGCGCAATCTTGTCGAGCAGGGACTTCATTTGGCAAGCTCTGGAAAGACGTGGGCTCCATCCGCGCCAAGCGGCAGCGGGCGAACCCAGGAAACCGCATCAAGCGAAAGCGGAGCATAGAGATGCGGGAAAAGCGCCCCGCCGCGTGACACTTCAAATTTCAGGGCGTCGCCCAGCGCGTCGGCGTCGACGGCAACGAGAAGCAAATCGTCCTGACCGGCGAAATGTTTGGCCGCCGTTTCCGCAGCCTGCCCGGCGGTCGAGAAGTGAATATACCCATCGGCAAGGTCGACAGGTGCGCCATGAAACACCCCCGCCTCTTCGGCTTCCTGCCAGAGCGTGCGGGGTGCGATTTTATAGATCATGTCAGCCATGCCTGCGGCTATACTTGTAATGCGGGTTCAGCGAAAGGGTCGAAAAGGTGTTTTCGGGGGATTGCGCCCGATCCCATTTATGGCGCATTCCTTGCTCATGATCCCATCACCAATTGCATGAAAGCGGAGCGGACCAATGCGCAAGACCATTGCGGCCACCGGGGCGCTGATCGTCCTGTCCATGACATCGGGCGCCATGGCGCAGGATGCCGAGCGGTTCCGGCTGGAGCGCACGGAAGAAGGCTATGTGCGGATGGACACCCGCACCGGCTCCATGTCGATCTGCCGCGAGCGTTCCGGCCAGCTGGTCTGCTCTCCGGCCGCCGATGAGCGCACGGCCTATGAGGAAGACATCACGGCTCTGCAGGACCGGCTCAATGCGCTGGAAGAGCGCCTTGCCGCGCTTGAAAATGCAAATCCGCAGGCCGCTTCCGAATTGCCGTCGGAAGAAGAATTCGAGCAGACGCTCGGGCTCATGGAACGCTTTTTCCGTCGCTTCATGGGCATCGTGAAGGACTTCGAGGAAGAAGAAACCACGACCACGCCGAACACACCGGCGCCTGATCGCACCTGATCGCATCTGAGCAGGGGCTGCAAACGCCCCTGACCGTGTTTCAGACCGCGGCTGCGCGCATGAGGCGCAGCATCATCGAGAATATGAAGAAGCCGCAGCCGACCTTGAGGCTCAAGGCGGCGAAACGCAGATAGATATCCTTCAATATCGAGATGAACACCCTGGCTCCCGACCGCCCCGCCGGTCGGGCGTCGGGGCTGAGATAAAGCCAGGTCTCGGTTTTCCGGGGGTTCTGCCGCGCGGTTGCATAGGCCTTCAGGATCAGAATTTCCGACATGATCAGGGTCATCAGCGCGCCGGCGCTGAAGGCAACGACCAGATCAAACGAAAAGCTGAGCATCACCAGACCAATGGCGAGCGCACCGAACATGACCGCTCGTCCGATGCAGAATGTCGCTACCCTGTGGATTTTCTCCATGATCAGCCTGCGGGGTTGTCACCCCTTTACCAGTCTGTGGCATAGGTTATGGGCAGACAAGTAAAACTTCTGCGAGTTCCGGCCCCGTGGCGGCAGCCCTTTGCCACCGTCGAGCTTGAAAATGCGGCTATTCCCCGCATAATCGCGGTGGAGGAGCCGTAGCGGAAGAACACGACAATAATGCTGCGGGCGCGGGAGGGATATTTGGTATCTGGCTATAGATTTCTGGTCGCCGACGACCATCCTCTGTTCAGGGGAGCGCTGAAAGGCGCACTTTCTGGATTGGACAGTGCATGCGAGATACTGGAAGCGGGCGATTTCGAGGGGGCGAAGGCGCTTGTCGATGACAGCGTCGATCTGGTCCTTCTCGACCTCACCATGCCGGGCGTAAGTGGTCTTTCAGGGCTGATTGCGCTGCGCGGCATGAACCCCGCCCTGCCCATTGTCGTCGTTTCCGCGCATGACAGCCCCGAGACCATCCGGCGCGCTCTGGAACTTGGCGCATCGGGTTTCATCTCCAAATCCTCTGGCATGGACGAGATCCGCACGGCGGTTCAGGCCGTGCTCAATGGCGATATCTACACGCCGGCGGACATCGATCTGGGTGCCGAGGGCGATCCGGAGGTCGCCGATCTCATCCAGCGCCTCCAGACGCTCACACCCCAGCAGACGCGGGTTTTGAGCATGCTGGCCGAAGGGCTTCTGAACAAGCAGATCGCCTATGAGCTGAACGTCTCCGAAGCGACGATCAAGGCGCATGTCTCGGCGGTTCTGCAGAAGCTGGATGTCGACAGCCGCACGCAGGCGGTGATCCGCCTTTCGAAGATCGGCGCAGACACGATCGCAACCGAGGACTGAGGCATTGCTGCCTATTCGGCGGCGGCAAGCATCTGACGGCAGCGCGTGAGCAGTGTGCGCAGCGATGCGGGACGTAACGGCTTGCTCAGAACCATGGCGGTCAGCGCTTCGGCCTGCGCGCGCACCTCGTTCGAGCGGTCGGCGGTGATCAGGATCGCCGGTATCGCATCGCCGTAACGCGCCCGCAGGGCTGCGATCACGTCGAGCCCGACTTCATTGTCCAGATGGTAATCGGCGAGGATGATGTTGGGCTGTGTGTGCGAAAGGTCGGGCAGGGTGGCCGACCCGGTCGCCGTCAGCACGGTGCAGCCCCAGCCCTCCAGCAGCCTGCGCATGCCATCCAGAATGCGCGGGTCATTGTCGATGCACAGAACGCGCAGGCCCTCCAGCATTGCCTGCGGCACGGCAGCCGACGGTTTTGGCTGTTCGGCGGGTTTGGCCGGCGTCGCGCTCACGGGGATGATGACCGAGAAGCGGGTGCCCTGCTGGCTCTCCGAATCCAGCCGGATTTCAAGATTGAGCACGCGCGCGATGCGGTCGACGATGGAGAGGCCAAGTCCCAGCCCCTGCGCCTGCCGCACGCCTTCCTCCAGCCGGGTGAATTCGCGGAACACGGTGTTCAGCTTGTCGGTGGCGATGCCGATGCCGGTGTCGATCACCTGTAGCTCAAGCAGGCTGCCGCGGCGGCGCACCCCCACCAGAACACGGCCGCTCGGCGTGTATTTGATCGCATTGGAAACGAGGTTCTGCACCAGCCGGCGCAGCAGGTTGCGGTCCGTGTTCACCGTCAGTGTTGAGGGCACAATGGTCAGGTCCAGCCCTTTCTCATCGGCCAGCGGCATGAAGTCTGTGCTGATCTGGCGCAGCAGGCCATCCAGCTGGAAAACGCTGGGAGCAGGCTTCAGCGCGCCCGTGTCCAGCCGCGAGATGTCCAGCACTGCGCCAAGGATCGCCTCCACGGAATCGAGTGAGGATTCAATGTTGCTGACATATTCCCGCGTCTCGCCGGCCTTTGCGCGCTCCAGAAGCGACGAGCAGTAGAGCCGCGCGGCATTGAGCGGTTGCAGGATGTCGTGGC
Source organism: Nitratireductor sp. GZWM139 (assembly GCF_030068685.1). Taxonomy (NCBI): domain Bacteria; kingdom Pseudomonadati; phylum Pseudomonadota; class Alphaproteobacteria; order Hyphomicrobiales; family Phyllobacteriaceae; genus Nitratireductor; species Nitratireductor sp. GZWM139. Next base: position 10,042 of record NZ_JAMQML010000022.1, read on the forward strand.
CGGCGGCGGCCAGAAAGCGCGTCTTTCCGAGATTGGCTTCCTCGGCGATCACCTGCGCCTGCGCCAGCTCTTCATTCAACCGGATCAGCTCCGCCGTGCGGTCGGCCACCCGCTGCTCCAGTGTTTCGTTCACGCGTTTCAGCGCCACATCGGCCTCCACGCGCGGCGTGATGTCGGTGTAGGTGGCGACGATGCCGCCATCGGGCATCGGGTTGGTGCGCATCTCAATGATGCGGCCGCTCTTGCGCAGGCGGATCTCCCACGGCATGCCGAAATCGGTAAACCGGTTGAGCGTCATCGTGTAGGCGTCGACGGGCAGCTCGCCGCGCACCACCAGCAGATTGACGAACCGGTCGAGCGAAACACCGACCTGACCCATCTCGTCGGGCAGATTGAAGAGCAGGCGGTATTGCCTGTTCCAGCAGATCAGCTGGAAATCCCGGTCGAAAACGGTGACGCCTTCCTCCATCTGGTCGAGGGCGGTCTGCAGCAGGTCGCGGTTGTGCTGGAGCGCCATGGAGGCGTCATCAAGCAGCCGCAGGGCGTCACGGGGCGAGCGGTCGTTGCGCTGAAACAGGAGCGACAGGATAAGCCGCGAGGAGGAGGAGCCGACGGCGCTGGCCAGAAGCTGCTCGGAAAAGCGCACGAGCGCGATGCCTGTCTGGTCGTTGCCGTTGAGCCGCACGCCATGGGTCGCCTCGAAGGTGGCGAAGGAGCGCTCGGTGCGTTCGGCTCCCAGATAGCGCGAGATCGTGTCCTTGAGATCGTTGACGGTGACCACCGTGCGGAAGCGGCGCAGGGTCGGTATGGGCCCCGTGTCGCGCGGCACGAAGATGGCGGCCTGAATGCGCTCCAGCGGCTGGGCGGCGCGCGAGAGCGAACCCAGCACGAAGAACAGCGTGTTGACCGCAAGGCTCCACAGGACGCCATGGTTGAGGGGCTCGGCCACGGTGCCGAAAAGCGCCTGCGGCCTCAGCGCCGGCAGGCCGAAGAGCCCGTCGATGATGATGCCGGTGTCCTGAGGCGCGAGCGACGGGAAAAGCAGCGTGTAGGCCCAGATCGTGAAGCCTGCGCCCATGCCCAGCAGCGCGCCGCGCGCATTTGCGCCGCGCCAGATCAGCCCGCCGAAGAAGGCCGGCGCGAACTGTGCGATGGCCGCAAACGAGATCAGGCCGATGGCGGCGAGCCGCGTGTTGTGGGTGGTTTCCCGATAATAGAGAAAGGCCACAAACAGGATGATGAAGATGGCCGCACGGCGGATGTTCAGAATGATGGTCGACCAGTCATCCTTCTCGCGATGGTCGGTTCTGAGCAGCCGGCGCAGGAAGAGCGGGATCACCAGATCGTTGGAGATCATGATCGACAGCGCCACACTCGCCACGATGACCATCGCCGTGGCGGCGGAAAGACCGCCGATGAAGGCGATCAGCGCCAGGGCATCGTGCCCGGCAAGAAGCGGTAGCGCCAGCACGTAGAGGTCGGAATTCGCCGCATCACCGACCATCGCCAGCCCCGCAAATGCGATGGGCAGCACGAAGAGATTGATGAGGATGAGATAGAGCGGAAAGAGCCAGCTCGCCGTTTCCAGTTCGGCCGTGCTGCGGTTTTCCACGATGGTCACGTAGAACTGGCGCGGCAGCATGATGATCGCAAATGCGCTCAGTGTGGTCATCACGATCCAGGTGGCGAGCGAGGTCGGATAGGTATAGGCCTCCTGCACCTGGGGCAGGGTGCTGACCGTGCGCGCCAGTTCCACCGGCCCTTCAAAGAAGAAGAAAGTGATGGCCACACCGACCGCCAGAAAGGCGGCGAGCTTCACCACCGTCTCCACGGCCACGGCCAGGATCAGCCCTTCCTGATGCTCGGTCGCGTCCGCATGGCGCGTGCCGAACAGAACGGCGAAGATCGCCAGAAGGAAGGTCACGATCAGCGCCATGTCGCCGACGAAGAAGTCCATGGTCGGCGGCGCGCCATCGTAATGCGTTACCATGAGGCTGACGGAATCCGAGATCGCCTTCAACTGCAGGGCGATATAGGGAACCGTGCCGAAGGTGGCGATCAGCGTGGCGACGGAGGCGACGGCAAAGCTCTTGCCGTAGCGGGCTGCCAGAAAGTCGGCGATGGAGGTGATCTTCTCGGACTTCGCCAGCCGGATGATGCGTTTCAGGATCGGGAAGCCGAACAGGAAAACCAGAACCGGACCGATATAGATCGCCAGGAACTCCAGCCCGCGCTCCGACGCAAGGCCAACGGAGCCGAAAAAGGTCCAGGACGTGCAATAGATCGCCAGGCTCAGCGCGTAGATGAAGGGGCGCGAGCCAAGTCCGGCCTTTCGCGAGGCGCGATTGTCGCCGACGCTTGCGATGAAGAAGAGCAGCGTCACATAGGCGACGGCGATGATGGCGATAACCCAGCCCTGCACTTGTGTGCCAACTCCTCCTCTGAAGGCCACCCGGAAGGCAAACACAGCCACGGGAACCTGTCCAATGCTTCTTTCGGCGAATGGTACTGTCTCATAGCCGAAAATGCAGTTTTTGTTGCACTTTTTGCTTGCATCATTGTTATGTAGCCGGAGCTGGCGGCGTTTGAGTCGCCGGGGGTGCAGCTAGATTGGGGAGAAGCCCTTATGATGAAGGAATTTCGGGAATTCATTGCGCGCGGCAATGTGATGGACCTTGCGGTCGGTGTGATCATCGGCGGGGCCTTCGGTCTGATCGTCAGGTCGCTCACCGATGACATCATCATGCCGATTGTTGGCGCAATCTTCGGCGGGTTCGATTTTTCGGATTACTTCGTGCCGCTCTCGTCCGCCGTCACGGCGACGACGCTGGATGCGGCGCGCGAACAGGGCGCTGTGTTTGCCTATGGCAACTTCCTCACCGTGGTCGTGAACTTCCTGATCCTCGCCTGGATCATTTTCCTCATGGTCAAGGGCGTGAATTCGATGCGCCGCAAGGAAGCTGAAAAGCCGGCCGAGCCTGCCGCTCCGCCTGCCGATGTTCAGCTGCTCACGGAAATCCGTGACCTTCTGTCCAAGCAGAAATAATCAGCTTCCGCTTTCTTCAAGGGAAGCGGTGGCCATCCACGAAAAACGCCGCCGGAAGCAATTCCGGCGGCGTTTTCATTTTCGGATTTTCGGGCTGGGTCAGCCGCCGGACTTCGGCACCAGAAGCGACACCACGCGGTCGGACTTGGCCTGCTGCGGCTGGTCGGCTTCGTTGAAGGGAATGCCGAGCGCTTCCCAGGTTTCCAGAAGCGCGTCGCGCAGCGTGTCGATCAGCGCATCGTCATGGAACGGCGTCGGCGTGATGCGCAGACGCTCCGTGCCGCGCGGCACGGTCGGATAGTTGATCGGCTGGATGTAGATGCCGTGCTTCTCGAGCAGCCGGTCGGTTGCCTGCTTGCACAGTTCCGGGTCGCCCACGAGAAGCGGCACGATGTGCGTCTGCGAGGGCATGACCGGCAGGCCGGCCGCCGAGAGCTTATCCTTGGTCTGCTGCGCCTGGCGCTGCTGCGCGTCGCGCTCGACCGAAGACGCCTTGAGGTGGCGGATCGAGGCGGTGGCCGCTGCGGCGATTGCCGGCGGCAGCGCGGTGGTGAAAATGAAGCCGGAAGCGTAGGAGCGCACGGCGTCGATCACGGCGGTGGAGCCGGTGATGTAGCCGCCGATCACGCCAAAGCCCTTGGCGAGCGTGCCTTCGATGATGTCGATGCGGTGGGCAAGGCCGTCACGCTCGGTGATGCCGCCGCCACGCGCGCCATACATGCCAACGGCGTGAACCTCATCGATATAGGTCATGGCGTTGTACTTGTCGGCCAGATCGGCAATCGCCTCGATCGGCGCAATGTCGCCATCCATGGAGTAGACGGATTCGAACACGATCAGCTTGGCGCGTTCCGGGCCGGCTGCCTTGAGCAGGCTTTCCAGATGCTCGACGTCGTTGTGGCGGAAAATCTTCTTCTCTGCGCCCGAACGGCGCACGCCCTCGATCATCGAGGCATGGTTTAACTCGTCCGAAAGCACCAGGCAGTTCGGCAGCAGGCGGGCGATGGTGGAGATGGACGCTTCGTTGGAGATGAAGCCGGAGGTGAAGACCAGACCGGCCTGCTTGCCATGCAGATCGGCAAGCTCGGCTTCGAGTTCCACCAGCGGATGGTTGTTGCCGGAGATGTTGCGCGTGCCGCCTGCGCCCGCGCCCATGGCGCCGGCTGCGTCCTGCATGGCGGAGATCACGCTCTCATGCTGGCCCATGCCCAGATAGTCGTTCGAGCACCACACGGTGATCTCGCGCGCTTCTTCATCAGAGCGCCAGAGCGCACGCGGAAACGCGCCGACGATCCGCTCGAGATCGGCGAAAACGCGGTAGCGGCGCTCGGCGTGCAGTTGATCGATCGCTTCGGAGAAAAAACGCTGGTAATTCATTGGACCTTCCTGCTGTGCGGCGCGATCATAGTGTCCGACCTTTCCCGCGTCCATTGTGCGTTGCGGGCAAATTGACACGTTTGCCTGCCGTCGCCTTGCGCTCGATCAAATCGCGGTCGAATGCGCGTGATCTCTCAGGATTTACTGCGCGTTAGCGTGCATTTCAATGCGACAGAGTGGTCTTCGCGCGACCGGCCGAAGCGGGCGTGCCGCCGGGCGGCGCCATCATGTCGGCAATGGTGGCCAGCGCTGCGATCAACTGGTTGCGTCGTTCTTCATCGAGTGCGGCCAGACGATGCGCGAAGGCGTCTCCCATGGGTTCGGGCGCGCGCCGCACCAGCGCCTCGCCCTCGGGCGTGAGCCGCGTGTGCACCACACGGCGGTCATGGCGCGAGCGATAGCGCTCCACCAGATGGCGGCTTTCCAGATTGTCGAGAATGGTGATGACGGTTGCCGGGCTCAGGTCCACATGTGCCGAAAGCACGGTGGTGGTGACCTCGCCAAGGGCGGCGGTGGCCTTCAGGATCACAAGCTGCGCTGCGGTCAGCCCGATCTGCTTGGCGAGCGCCTTGGATTGCACATCGTTTGCGCGAACGATGCGGCGGATGGATTTTTCGACCGCGCGTAACTCTTCATTGCGGAACCAGTCGGCGGCTTTGTCAGTTGTCTTGTCGGAACTCATGCGGACGCCATTCATTTGACATCTAATAATCATAACTATAACTAAAGTGCGCTCCGAAGCAATGACAAACAAAGGATCAGATCTCTATCCATGTGCGGAATCTGCGGAGAACTGCGGCTCGACGGCCGCCCTGCCTCACCTGTCGCTCTTTCGAAAATGATGGACTGCCTGGCCCCGCGCGGCCCTGATGGCGCGGGCGCGGTCGTGCACGGCAATGCCGCCTTCGGGCATCGCCGGCTGAAGATCATCGACCTGTCGGAAAAGGCGCGCCAGCCGATGGAAGACCCGGAGCTGGGTCTCACCATCGCGTTCAATGGCTGCATCTACAATTATCCGGAGCTGCGCGCCGAGCTGGAGGGCAAGGGCTACCGCTTCTTCTCCACCGGCGACACGGAAGTCATCCTCAAGGCCTGGCATGCCTGGGGCGAGGAATGCGTGAACCGGTTTCACGGCATGTTCGCCTTCGTGCTGCGTGAGCGCGACACGGGCCGCGTCGCCATGGCGCGCGACCGGTTCGGCATCAAGCCGCTTTATCTGGCCGAGACGCCGGGCCGCATCCGCTTCGCGTCCACCCTGCCGGCGCTGCTGGCGGCGGGCGATGTCGACACATCCATCGACCGCCATGCGCTGCACAATTACATGACGTTCCACGCTGTGGTGCCGCCGCCGCGGACCATTCTGAACGGCGTTAAGAAGCTTCCGCCCGCGACGATCCGCGTGATCGAGCCGGATGGCAGCCAGCGCGACCGGGTCTACTGGGACCCGCCGTTTGCGCGCGATCCCGAAACGGCAATGCTGTCACCCGACGAATGGCGCGACCGCACGCTGGAGGCGCTGCGCCTTGCCGTCAAACGCCGCATGGTGGCCGATGTGCCGGTCGGCGTCCTTCTGTCGGGCGGTGTCGATTCCAGTCTGATCGTCGGCCTGCTCGCCGAGGCGGGACAGAAGGATCTGATGTCCTTCTCCGTCGGCTTTGAAGAGGCCAATGGCGAGAAGGGCGACGAGTTCGTCTATTCCGATCTGATCGCGAAAGAATTCGGCACCGATCATCACAAGATCTTCGTGCCGTCAGCCGATCTGATGGACGCGCTCCCCGGCACGTTCGCCGCCATGTCGGAGCCGATGGTCTCCTACGACAATGTGGGCTTCTACCTTCTCTCCAAGGAGGTTTCGAAGCACATCAAGGTCGTGCAGTCGGGGCAGGGCGCAGACGAAATTTTCGGCGGTTATCACTGGTATCCGCCGCTGATGAACTCAAACGATGTGGTGGGCGATTATGCGAACGTCTTCTTCGACCGCTCGCACGCGGTTCTGAAAGAGCAGCTTTCGCCCGACTGGATCGCCGATACGGATGCAAGCCGCGATCTGGTCGCGGCCCATCTGACGCGGGCCGGCGCAGACACGCCGGTGGATTCGGCGCTGCGGCTCGATTCCACCGTCATGCTGGTCGATGACCCGGTGAAGCGGGTCGACAACATGACCATGGCCTGGGGGCTGGAGGCGCGTGTTCCGTTCCTCGATCACGAACTGGTCGAACTGGCCGCCCGCATTCCGCCGGAGGAAAAGTTGAAACAGGGCGGCAAGGGCGTGTTGAAGGAAGTCGCCCGGCAGGTGGTCCCGCATGAGGTGATCGACCGCAAGAAGGGTTATTTCCCTGTACCACAGCTCAAATATGTCGATGGCCCCTATCTCGACATGGTGCGCGATGCGCTGTCTTCGCAGCCTGCGCGCGAACGCGGACTGTTTCGGCAGGACTATCTGGACAGGCTTTACGCCGCGCCCGCTGACCACATCACGCCGCTGCGCGGGTCGGAACTCTGGCAGGTCGGGCTGCTCGAACTCTGGCTGCAAACCCACGGGGTGTGACCGATGGCCAAGAAAGAGGACGTGGCTTTGCGCGCTTCACGCGGGCGCAGCGACAAGGCGCTCGGCTACCGCCTGAAGCGCCTGCGAAGCGAGACCATGAAGCCGACCCACGCGCCGCCGGATGAAGAAGCCGCGCGGCAGGAAAAGCACGTCTCGCTCGAACTTGGCTGGGGCAGGCTTCTGTTTGCCCAGACGTTTGAAACCAATGAGGAGCTGGCCGCCGCATTGCGCGACGAAGGCCCCGCCCGCCGCGACATCGCCTTCTACATTCGCGACCCGCATGTGCTCCTGTCCATGGCGCCGCAGGAACTTTTCCTCGATCCCTCGCACACCTATCGGCTTGATCTGGCCACCTATCGCCCGAGCCGGCGGCAGCCGCGCGGCTTCTTCATCCGGCGGCTGACATCCGAGGCGGACGCCAACGCCGTCAACGCGATCTATCAGAGCCGGGGCATGGTCACCGTGCGCCCGGACTTTTTCTGGACCAATCGCGATAGCCGCGCCGTCACCTATTTCGTCGCCGAGGATGACCAGACCGGCGACATTCTGGGCACGGTCACGGGCGTTGATCATCGCCGCGTGTTTCAGGATGCCGAGAACGGAACGTCTCTCTGGTGCCTCGCAGTCGATCCGCAGTGCCGGCATGCCGGGGTTGGCGAGATGCTGGTGCGGCGGCTGGCGGAGCATTTCGCCGCGCGCGGGGCAAGCTTCATGGACCTGTCCGTGATGCACGACAACGAACAGGCCATCGCGCTTTACGAGAAGCTCGGCTTTCACCGGGTTCCGGTGTTTGCGGTCAAGCGCAAGAACCCGATCAACGAGAAACTGTTCACCCATCCGCCGGAAGAGTTCGACCGGCTCAATCCCTATGCGCGCCTGATCGTGGATGAGGCGCACCGGCGCGGCGTTGCGGTGGATGTGACCGATGCCGAGGGCGGCTTCTTCCGCCTGTTCTTCGGCGGCCGTTCGATCCAGTGCCGCGAGAGCCTTTCGGAGCTCACATCGGCCGTCGCCATGTCGATCTGCGATGACAAGGCGGTCACGCGCCGCGTGGTGGAGCGTGCAGGACTGACCGTGCCCGAGCAGATGGAGGCGGGCGATGACGACACGGCGCTCAGCGCCTTCATCGAGAAGCATGGCCGCGTGGTGGTAAAGCCTGCGCGGGGCGAGCAGGGCAAGGGCGTTGCCGTCGGTCTTGAAACGCTGGACGAGACGAAAAACGCCATCCGCGCCGCCCGCGAGATTTCCGACCGGGTTCTGGTCGAAGCCTGTTTCGAGGGCGAGGATCTGCGTCTGGTCGTCATCGACTATCGCCTGGTTGCCGCCGCCGTGCGCCGTGCGCCGCGCGTGGTGGGAGACGGGCAGCGGACCATCGAAGAGCTGATCGAGCATCAGTCGCGCCGCCGGGCGGCCGCCACGGGCGGTGAGAGCCGCATCCCCGTCGATGACGAGACGCGCCGCTGCATTGCCGGTCTTGGCTATGCGCTTTCCAGCATCCTGCCCAAGGGCGAGGAAGTGGAGGTGCGCAAGACGGCCAATCTGCACACGGGCGGTTCCATTCACGATGTGACGGAAAACGTGCATCCGGATTTGGTGGAAGCGGCCTGTGCCGCCGCGCGCGCCATTGACATACCCGTTGTCGGCATCGACCTTATGATCAAGTCGCCCGACCAGCCGGACTATGTCTTCATCGAAGCCAATGAACGGCCGGGGCTGGCGAACCATGAACCGCAACCGACCGCCGAGCGCTTCGTCGACCTGCTCTTCCCGCGCTCCGGTGCAAAATCCGCTGAACGTGCGCTGACGCCCAAAGCCTGATCCGTGGCCGACGGCACAAGCTGAAATGACGAGGCCCGCTGAAATGACGAGAATTGCATGTCGCGACTGAAAATCGACGTTTCCTATCTTGTCGCGCAGCTCAAGGCGCTTCTGTCGATTGACAGTCCGACGGGCTACACCGACACCATCGTCCGCCATGTCACGGCAGAGCTGGAGCGGCTTGGCCTCGAGCCGGAGCTGACGCGGCGCGGCGCGATCCGCGCGGTGGTGCGCGGCGGCCGGCGTCAGGGCGCGCGCGCCATCATCACCCATCTCGACACGCTCGGCGCGCAGGTCAAATACATCAAGGACAATGGCCGTTTCGAGATGGTGCCAATCGGTCACTGGTCCGCGCGGTTTGCCGAAGGCGCGCGGGTGACGATCTACACCGAGAAGGGCAGCTATCGCGGCACCATCCTGCCGCTCAAGGCTTCGGGCCACACCTATAATGACGGCGTCGACGAGATGCCCGTCGGCTGGGATTACGTGGAGCTGCGCATCGACGCCATGTGCTGGAGCCGCAGCGACGCGCACAATCTTGGTATCGATGTGGGCGACTTCGTCGCCATCGACCCGCAGCCGGAATTCCTGGAAAACGGCTTCATCGTTTCACGCCATCTCGATGACAAGGCGGGCGTCGCCATCGCGCTTGCCGCGCTGGAATCACTACTGCGCCACGAGGTGACGCTGCCGGTCGACACGCACTGGCTTTTCACCATCGCGGAAGAGGTGGGGGTGGGCGCGGCGTCCATCGTCACGCCCGAGATTGCCTCCATGGTCACCATCGACAATGGCACCACCGCGCCGGGGCAGAATTCGGCAGAGTTCGGCGTCACCATCGCCATGGCGGACCAGGCGGGGCCGTTCGACTATCACCTGACGAAGAAGATGGTGGATCTGTGCCGCGAGGAGGATATTCGCTACCAGAAGGATGTCTTCCGTTACTACCGCTCCGATTCCGCATCGGCCATCGAGGCCGGGCATGACGTTCGCACGGCGCTGATCGCCTTCGGTGTGGATGCCTCTCACGGCTATGAGCGTATCCATGTGCATGCGCTGCGTTCGGTGGCCGAGCTGGCCACCGCCTATGTGGCAAGCCCGCTGGCAATCGAGCGGGATGTGGAAGAGGTGTCCGACATCGAGGGCTTCACCGAGCAGCCCACCAATGAAGCCGAGATGGCGCGGCGCGCCAACAACCTGCCGAAGCAGGAGTAGGGCAAACCACCGTGCAGGATGGGGCATTGCATTAAGGCGGTGCGTGGTTAGCCCTATGACAGGCTCAGGGGCTCGCCATGAGAGGAGCAATCCCCTCCTGGCGGAGAACCTTGGCCAAAGGCGTAGTGACGGCTTTGGTAGCCAAAGCCCTCCCTCATGGTGAGCTTGTCGAACCACGCACTACGCCGACCCTCACGGGTTGATGCTCTAACCGGCCATGGCCAGCGTCTTGTGGCGGAAGCGGGCCGTGCGCGGATCGAAGTCGTAAGCGCCGGCATGCCGCTGCGCCTCGCGCGCCAGCCGGTCGACGGTCTCGATGATGAAGTCCGCTTTCTCGTCCGTCATCAGATAGCTCAGATTGAGCCGCACCCAGCCCGGCTTTTCCATCTCCTGCCCGTCGCGAATGCTCTGCAAGAGCGCATTCGAGGTGGGCTCGTCGATCCCCAGAAGCTGGTGCGCATAGGGGCCGGCGCAGGCGCAGCCGCCGCGCACCTGAATGCCGTGAAGATCGCTCAGCATGCGGGTGAAAAGCTGGTGGTGCACCGTGCCGTTCTCCGGGCACAGAATGCGGAAGGAGTAGATCGGCAGACGCCGGGCAGCCGGATTGCCGAGCATCTGCAGGCACGGGTTCTTCGACCACACGGCGATTGCGCGCTGATGCAGCTCTTCATGCCGCCGGTCGATGAAGTCCTGTCCAAGCGCTTCCTTGATGATGAGCACGAGGGCCGCGCGGATGTCGCCCAGAACATCGGGTGTTCCGGCCTCTTCGCGCGCTGAAAGCGAGGTCGAGTATTCGTGGCCCCAGGGCGAAACGAAACTCACCGAGCCGCCGCCGGGCATGGAGGGGCAGGCGGTGCGGGCGATTTCGTTGCGCAGGACCAGAAGACCCGATGCGCCCGGTCCGCCGGGGAATTTGTGGGGCGAAAGCACCACTGCATCCTTGGCGCAGTCCGTGCCGGGCTTCATGTCGATTTCCAGATAGGGCGCACCACCGGCATAGTCCCAGATGGCGAGCGCGCCATGGGTCTTCAGAAGCCGGGTCACCGCGTCCGTGTCGGTGATGATGCCGGTCACGTTGGAGGCGGCGGAAAACGTGCCGACCTTCAGCGCCGCATCGGCATTTGCTTCAAGGGCCGTGGCAAGCGCGCCCAGGTCCGGGCCGCCGGTCGCGGCTTCGGGAATGGCGATGATCTCCGCGCCGCTTTCACGCCAGGGCAGAATGTTGGAGTGATGCTCGTAAGGCCCGGTGAAAACCACGACGCGCGCCCCTGCGGCCACGGCCTCGGAGATCTGCAAAAGCCGCACCAGCCGGTTGATGCCGGCGGTCGCGCCAGCGCCTGAAAAGACGACGCTGGTCTTGTCGTCGGCGTTGACGATCCGGTGAATTTCCGCGCGCGCCGCCTGACGCAGGCGGGTGCAGAAGGAACCGCAATAGGAGGCTTCCGTATGGCTGTTCGCATAATAGGGAAGCACTTCATCACGGATGAAATCCTCCACCTGCGCCAGCGCCCGGCCGGACGCCACATAGTCGGCATAGACCAGCGTCTTCTTGCCGAAAGGACCGTCGATTACGGCATTCTCGCCGATCAGCCCGTCACGCAGATAGGCGTCGAGGTCTGTGCGCTTGAGATTGTCGGCAAAGGCTTTGAGAAGGTCACTGGGCATGGCGGCGGTCCGGGAAGTTGATCAATGCGCAAAGATCGCACAATGATGAGCGATCATTCCCACACAAAGTGATGGCAAAACTCTCAAAATTCGGTCATATGATCGGATATGAGTGAGAAAATCGATCAGTTTGATAGAAGAATATTACGCGAGCTGCAGCGTGACGCCGGCCTGTCGCAACGCGACCTGGCGGAGAAGGTCGGGCTGTCGCAGAATGCCTGCTGGCGCCGGCTGAAATCGCTGGAGGAGCGCGGCGTCATTCGCGGGCGCACGCTCAATGTCGACCGCAACAGGCTGGGGCTCGGGCTGGTGGTATTCGTGATGGTCAAGACGCGCCACCACTCGACAACCTGGCTGCAGACCTTCCGCCAGCACGTGTCCAGCATTCCGGAAGTGGTCGACTTCTTTCGCATTGGCGGCGATTACGATTACATGCTGCGCATCGTGACAACGGACATGCAGAGCTTCGATTCCGTCTACCAGCGCCTGATCCAGAAGGTGGAGCTGGAATCGGTCACCTCCTATTTCGCCATGGAGGCCATCGAGGAACGGCGTCCCCTTCCAATCTGATGCGCCCCTGCCAATCTGATAAACATGAGCCGATGGAAAAACGGACAATCTCCTTCGAGCGCATCGCGCTTTATGCGTTCCTCACATCGCTGACCGCGCTCAGCATCGACGCCGTGCTTCCGGCGCTGCGCCTGATCGAGAGCGATCTGCATGTGGAGCCGCCCCTGTCCACGCAGCACATCGTGTCGCTGTTCATCTTCGGCATGGTGTTTGGCGAACTGGTGATTGGCCCCATCGCCGACGCCATCGGCCGCAAGCGGGCGCTGGTCGGCGGGCTCGCGCTCTACATGGTCGGAACCGTGGTGGCGATGCTCTCCACCTCGGTGGAAATGATCGTGCTCGGCCGCATCCTGCAGGGCATCGGCGTCGCCGGCCCCAAGATCGCGACGCGCGCGCTGGTCCGCGACCAGTTCGAGGGTGAGGCCATGGCGCGGATCATGTCCTTCATGTTCGTGCTGTTCATTCTGGTGCCGATGATCGCGCCCGCCATGGGGCAGGCGGTGCTGGCATTCGCCGGCTGGCGCGCCATTTTCGCGGTCTATCTGGCGCTCTCGATCCTGCTCTGCATCTGGCTTGTCATGCGCCAACCCGAGACGCTGGCCCCGCAAAACCGCATCCGCTTTCACCCGGTCACGCTCCTGCAAAACGGTTCGCGCGTTCTGCGCAACCGGCGCGTTTCGCTTCTGATCGTGGCCACGGGCTTCGTGTTCGGCGCGCATCTGCAATATCTGAGCACCGCAGCCGATATCTTCTTCGATGTTTACGGGATCGGCAGTCTGTTCCCGGCCTATTTTGCAGCCTTCGCCGCCAGCATCGGTCTGGCCTCCATGGTCAACGCACAGGTGGTGCGTCGCTTCGGCATGCAGGCCATGTGCGAATATGCGCTTTGCGGTCTCGTGGCGTTCGGGCTTTGCCTGCTTGCCCTTTCCCTTGTGTGGGAAGGGCATCCGCCACTGCCCGCCTTCATGGCGCTGGGCTTTGCCATCTTCTTCTGCATCGGATTTCTGTTTGGCAATCTGAATGCCATGGCGATGCAGTCTCTCGGCCAGTTGGCCGGGCTCGGCGCATCGCTGATCGCATCGGGATCGAGCCTTGTGGCGGTGGTGTTCGCCGTGGCCTTTGGCGCGTTCTACAACGAAACGACCATTCCGCTTGCATCAGGCTTTCTCGTCACGGGCATTGTGGGCCTGATGCTGGTCCGGCTCGCCGCGCGGGCGAGCCGGGAACCGGTGATACCGGTCAAGCGCGGGGCCTGATCAGCCGGCTGCCGCGACGACGATGATCTCGACCGTGTATTCGGGCGTTGCCAGTGCGGACTCGCCGCAGGCGCGCGCCGGTGCGTGGCCGGGAGCAACCCATGCGTCCCACACGTCGTTCATCTCGGCAAAGTCGTTCATCGAAGCGAGCCAAATGGTCGCCTGCAGGATGCGCGACTTGTCGGAGCCGTTCTGCTCGAGAAGGGCGTCGATCTTGGCCAGAATGTCCTTGGTCTGCGTGGCGACGCTTGCGCCCGGCGTACCGACCTGGCCAGCCAGGTAGATGGTGCCGTTGTGAACGACGGCCTGGCTCATGCGGGTGCCGGTGTCGATGCGTTTGATATCGGACATGTTTTTTCCTTTCAGGTCTTGATGAGGCGGTGTGGCGCAAGTGCCTGCACCACGGTTTCAGCGAGGCCGGACTTGCGACCGGCGCACAGGTCGGCTGCGAGCGCGGAAAGGGCAGGCGAGGTCTGTACGCCATAGCCGCCCTGGCCGGCCAGCCAGAAAAAGCCCTCCGCATCCGGCGCGAAGCCGACAGCGGGGGTGCGATCGGGGAAGAAGCTGCGCAGGCCCGCCCAGCTCCGTTCAATGCGTGTCACAGGCACGGTGACGGCCTGTTCAAAGCGATGCAGGCCCTCGGCCAGTACCATGTCGTCGGGCCAGGCATCGAAAGGCTCTGACGGATCTTCGTCAGCCGGCGAAACCATCAGCTTGCCCGCATCGGGCTTGGCGTACCAGCCTTCGCCCGCGCAGGCGAAAAGCGGCCAGCGCGTGACGTCGTGCCCCTCGGGTGCGGGCAGGATCACGGCCGAGCGGCGCATCGGCGTCAGGCCGAGCGGCTGCACACCGGCAAGCTTCGCGACCTCGTCAGCCCATGCGCCTGCGGCGTTGACGATGATGGGTGCGGAGAACGAGCCCTGCGGGGTTTCAAGCGTCCACACGCCATCCGCACGCGAAATGGCGGTGACGGGGGCCTTGTTGACGATGCGGCCGCCCTGATGGCGCAGCATCTTCGCAAAGCCCTGCAGCAGACGGTCGACATCGATGTCCTGCGCGCCTTCCTCAATGGCGGCCGCCACGATGTTTTCGCGGCGCAGAATGGGCACGCGCGCAACCGCAGCGTCCGCGTCGAGCCGCTCCATGCCCGTCGCGCCTTCGAGGATCTTGTCGAGCGCGCCGACATGTTCCTCGGTCGCCACATAAAGCAGGCCGCGCGGAGTGAGCAGGCTTTCGTCAGAAATGCCTTCCGGCTCCTTGAACACCGGTTCGGCAGCCGCATTGAGGGCGCGCAGGGTGTCGTTGCCGTAATTGCGGATGTAGATCGCAGCCGAACGGCCGGTGGCGTGATAGCCGATGGCCTCTTCCGTCTCCAGAACGGTCACGCTGGCGTCCGCCGCCATGCGCGCGCCCGCGCCGATGCCTGCAATGCCACCGCCGATGACGATGATGTCGGATGTCTCGCTCATGCTTCCCCTCAAGCTGTTTTGCCGCCGCTCGCGACGTCCGAATGTGCCTGTGCCTGTGCCTCTGCGGACACATGATTGCCCCGTGCGTCTGAGGGCGCGGGGAGATTTTGTCAACTCAAACGCTGCCGGTTGGGCGATTTAGCGACGGCACACAGATAACGGGCATGAAGCGAAAGCAATAGGCTCAACGCGGTCGGCGCATTATGGCACTGCGCCGGCGCGACCCGTCTTTCACACACAAACCGGATGGGGAAGAACGCCGTTCCCCCGTGCTGCGGGGACTGGTCTCGAAGCCGGCTTTGTGTGATCATTTGACGGGGAGAATGGGAGAACCTCAACAAGATGCGTAAAGCACAGGCTTCGCCTGACTGGCGGTGTGCAGGGCGGAGTGCGCGTTAGTGGAAACACCGCAATCGCCTGCCTTACGATCCTATCATTCATGGATCGCCAATGAGACGCTGGAGGACTATTCGCTGCGCTATGCGGCGCGGTCGTTCCGGCGCTGGTCTCCGTTCGTCATCGCCAACACCGCGCTTGGCGGCATCTCGTTTCTGGCTCTGGAGGCCATCGGCGGGGCGATCACGCTCAGCTACGGGTTCGCCAATGCGTTTCCCGCCGTTCTGATCACCTGCCTGTTCGTCTTCGTGACGAACCTGCCCATCGCCTATTATTCCAGCCGCTACAACATCGACATGGATCTGCTCACGCGCGGAGCGGGGTTCGGCTATATCGGCTCCACCATCACGTCGCTGATCTATGCGACCTTCACCTTCATCTTTTTCGCGCTCGAAGGCGCGATCATGGCGCAGGCGCTGAAGCTGTTCGCGGATGTGCCGCTGGTGCTGGGCTACATCATCTCATCGCTCGTCATCATTCCGATCACCTTCATGGGCGTGACGATGATCAGCAAGTTGCAGATGGTCACCCAGCCCATCTGGATCGCCATGCTGCTTGCGCCCTTCATCTACATTGCGGTCGGCCATCCCGAAACGCTCGATCAGTGGATGGCGTTTGCCGGCAGCGAAACGCCGGATGGCGGGTTCGATGTGCTCGCCTTCGGTTCCGCCATCGGTGTTCTGTGCGCGCTCTCCATCCAGATCGGCGAGCAGGTGGATTATCTGCGCTTCCTGCCCGACAAGACGCGCGAAAACCGCTGGCGCTGGTGGGCGGCGGTCATCTCCGCCGGTCCCGGCTGGATCGTGGTCGGCGGTTTCAAGATCCTGTGCGGCAGTCTTCTGGCCGTGCTTGCGGTCTCGGCCGGCCTCTCGCCATCGACGGCGCTCGAACCGATCCACATGTATATCAAGGCCTATGAATATGTGAGCGACGACCCGCGCACCGTGCTGGCGCTGGCGGCGATCTTCGTTCTCATTTCGCAGGTCAAGATCAATGTGACGAACGCCTATGCGGGCTCGCTCGCCTGGTCCAATTTCTTCTCGCGCGTCACCCATTATCACCCCGGCCGCGTGGTCTGGCTGATCTTCAACATCCTGATCTCGCTGCTTCTGATGCTGCTCGGCATCTTCCAGACGCTTGAGCTGGTGCTGGCGGTCTATTCGGTCATCGCCGCCGCCTGGATCGGCTCCATCTTCGCCGATCTCGCCATCTTGAAGCCGATGGGCGTCAGCCCGCCCTTCACCGAGTTCAAGCGCGCCTATCTCTACGATTTCAATCCGGTCGGCTGCGGGTCGATGGCGTTTGCCTCGCTGTTCGCGATCATCTGCTTCATGGGCAGTTTCGGCGATCTGGCGGAAGCCTATGCCGCCCCCATCGCCTTCTTCACCGCGCTTTCAAGCGCGGTGCTGATCGGCGTGGCGACACGCGGCCGCTATTATCTCGCCCGTCCGCGCGTGCCGCTTGCCGAGCCCGACAAGCCGGTGGTGCGCTGCGAAATCTGCGAACTGGAATATGAGCGGCCGGACATGGTGCACTGCACTTTCTACCGGCGTCCGATCTGCTCGCTCTGCTGCAGTCTCGATTCCCACTGCCACGATGCCTGCAAGGTTCCCGGCGCAAATCTGGAAGCGCCGCATTATCTGGGCCGCGCCCTGCGCAGCAAGATCGCGCCACGCATGACGCAGCGCCTGCTCAAGGTGAGCGGCGTTCTGTTCTCGCTGGCGGTGATGACGGCTGCCGTCTTTCTGCTGACCTACCGCTTGATCGAGCCGACCGCGCTTCAGCCGCATGTGGAAAGCGGCGCGCTTCTCCTGCGGGTGTTTCTGGCGCTCCTGCCGCTGCTCGCCATCGGCGCGTGGTGGATCGTTCTTTCGCATGAAAGCCGCGAGCTTGCGGAGCGCGATCTGGTGACATCGCTTGAAAAGCTTCGGCAGGCGCAGCAGGAGCTCGCCTCCAATGAGCGTCTGGCGGCAATCGGTCAGATCACCGCCACGGTCAGCCATGAGCTGCGCAATCCGCTGGGCACGATGGTCACCTCCGCCGATATTCTGCGCCGCTCGCTCAAGAACGCGGATGAGCCCGTCACCGGCGAATTGCAGCGCCTGCAACGCAATGCCTGGCGCTGCGTGCGCATCATCGAGGATCTACTGGACTTCTCGCGCAAGCATGCGCCCGTCATGTCGCCCGTCGCCATCGACCGCTGGGTCAAACAGCAATTGAGCGAAGAGGATCAGGAGATCGCGCATCTCATCACGCTCAAGCTTGATGCCGGGTGCGACGTGCTTGCCGATGCAGAGCGTCTGCGGCAGGCCTTCTCCAATGTTCTGCAGAACGCGGCGCAGGCCTGCGAGGAACGCGGGAAGCAAAGCGGTCAGATCATCATCTCCACGCAGCGCCTGCGCGACCGCGTCTACCTGTCGGTGTCCGATAATGGCGGCGGCATGTCTCAGGATGTGGCCGAGCGCGTGTTCGAGCCGCTGTTCAGCACCAAGGCGTTTGGCGTCGGGCTCGGCATGCCGCTCGTCAAGCGCATCATGGAGCAGCATGGCGGCGATGTGCTCATCGAAAGCCAGAAGGGTGTCGGCACCACCGTATCGCTCGTTCTGCCATGTGCGGGAGTGCGCAAGGCATGACTGATCGTGAACTCGACCTCCCCGCAGAAGTCATCGGCGAACATCCGTTGCGTGAAACCACACCGGCGGAAGATCATTGCGTGCTTATCGTCGACGATGATGAGGATTTCGCCGCCAGCCTGTCGGGCCTCCTGAAACTCGAAGGCTACAGGATCGTGGTTGCCCACGATCCGCAGGCAGCACTCGCCTTCCTCGAAGACGCGCGGATCGCGGTCGCCCTGGTCGATGTGCGGCTCGGCACCGGCAATGGCGTCGATCTGGTGCGCCAGATCCGCCAGCGCGAACCGGACGTGGTGTGCGTGATGGTCACCGCCTACGCTTCCATCGACACTGCCGTCGAGGCGTTGCAGGCGGGCGCCTATGACTATCTCTGCAAGCCGTTTCACAGCGAAGACCTGCTTGCCACGCTCGCCCGCTGCTTCGAGCGCATCCGGCTTCTGGAAGAAAAGCGGCTGGCCGCCGAGCGGCTCGGGCAGAAGCAGCGCATGGAGGCGATGGGCCAGCTCACCAGCGGCATCGCGCATGACTTCAACAACATCCTCGCCGTTCTCCTGAGCAATCTGCGCTGGCTGGAGGAGCGGCTGGCCGACCAGCCGGAACTGGCCGAACTGGTCACCGATGCGCTCGAGGCCACCAGGTCGGGTTCCGAACTCACCGACCGCCTGCTGCGCTTTGGCCGCCAGCGCGCGAAAGACATTGCCGTGGTGCAGCTTGGCGAGGCGCTTCCGCCCCTGATGCGGGTTCTGGGGCGCACGCTGGGGGATACGGTGTCCGTTTCGCTCAATGTCGCAGACGGGTTGAACAGCGTGCTCATTCCCGCCGGTCAGCTGGAGCCGAGCCTCGTCAATCTGGCGCTCAATGCGCGCGATGCGATGCCGGGCGGCGGGAGCCTGCATTTCGACGCGTCGAATGTGATCGTTCGCCCGGAGGATGCGCGCGTCGCTTCGGGGCTGTTACCGGGGCGCTATGTGCTCCTGTCGGTGCGCGATACCGGTCATGGCATGCCGGTGGCGGTGCGCCGCCGCGCGCTCCAGCCCATGTTCACCACCAAGCCGCCGGGGCAGGGCAGCGGTCTTGGCCTGTCGATGGTGGATGGCTTCGTGCGGCAGGCCGGTGGCCGTCTCGGCATTCTCAGCACGCCGGGCAAGGGCACCAGCGTCAATCTGTATTTGCCGGCGCACTATTCCTCGGACTGAGGCGCGAACATGTAACCGACACCGCGAATGGTCTTGATAAACTGGGTGTCGCGGGCATTGTCGCGCAGCTTGCGGCGGATCTTGCCGATCATCACGTCGATGCTGCGGTCATAGGGGTTCCAGTTGCGGTTGGCGACGATGTCGAGGATCTGCTCGCGCGAAAGAACACGCCCGCGCCGCTCCACCAGCGCCGCCAGAAGCTGGAATTCCTGGCTCGTCAAACGCACCGGTTCCCCCCGGGGTGAGGAAAGCTGATGCCGTGCGGGATCAAGTTGCCAGCCGGCAAAGCACATGATCGGCGAGCGGCTTTTCTCCTGCGGTTCCGGCATGCTGATGCGCTTGGCGAAGCGGCGCATGACGGTGCGGATGCGGGCCAGAAGTTCGCGCGGCTCGAACGGCTTGGTCACGTAATCGTCTGCCCCCAGCTCCAGGCAGACCACCTTGTCGATCGTGTTGTTCTTGCCTGAAAGCATGATCAGCGGCAGGTCGTGCTGGGCGCGCAGGCCACGCGCCAGCGAGACACCGTCTTCGCCGACCGGGAAGGTCAGATCGAGAATGACGAGATCGAAGTCCTCATCCGCCATTGCGCGGCGCATGGAGCGGCCATCCTCGGCGCTTGTTACGGCATAGCCTTCGCTCGTGAGGAAACGCTGAAGAAAGCGTCGAAGACGCTGATCATCATCGACAATTAGTACGCGATGTTTTTCGTCCGTGATCCCCATGGCTCATACGATAGTCGCAAACGGTTGCATCGGTCGAGAAGGGAGTTTGCTCCGGCCTTTTGGAAAATGCGCGTTTTGTATCCGGCCAAAGGTAACCGGGGCGGGCAAGGCGCTGGCGGCTCTGGATGCGCCCACGGCAAATGACTGAAATTCAGAGCTTATTTCAGGCTGTTCAAGCGAAAACGAATTCTCCGGAATGTCCCCGGGCGGTTACAAAAAATTACAAAGCGGGCGTTCTCCAGAGCCAATCGGCTTACAGTCCAGACCTAATCTTCTCCGGCACGGTTTCGTCCGGTCGCATCTTGCGGGCGGGCGCAAAAATGACGGGGGGCTCGACACTGGAACCTCCGACTGGCCGTTCAAGAGGAGGAGACCTATGCCTAAAACAGTGTTTTCAGTCGATCTCAACAAGGCGCCTGAGGATCAAGCGATCAAGACGCACAATCGCTGGCATCCCGACATTCCGATGGTTGAGACCTTCAAGCGCGGTGAAGTGTTCCGCGTCGAGTGCTACGACTGGACCGGTGGTCAGATCGGCAACAATGACAGCGCCAACGACGTGCGCGATGTCGACCTGACCCGCGTTCACTATCTGAGCGGTCCGTTCGGTTTCGAGGGCGCAGAGCCAGGAGATCTGCTGGTCGTCGACATTCTCGATATCGGCGCAATGCCTGAATCCGAATGGGGCTTCAACGGCCTGTTCGCCAAGGAAAATGGCGGCGGCTTCCTGACGGAGCACTATCCGAACGCAACCAAGTCGTGCTGGGATTTCCAGGGCATTTACACGACCTCGCGCCACATTCCGGGCGTGCGCTATCCGGGCATCATTCACCCGGGCCTGATCGGCTGTCTGCCCGATCATGCGCTTCTGGCCGAAGCGAACCGCCGTGAGGAAGAGCTGGTTTCGACCGATCCGAACCGGGTGCCGCCGCTGGCCGCACTGCCTTATTCCGACACGGCGCTCATGGGCCAGATGTCGGGTGATGCAGCACGCAAGGCGGCGGAAGAAGCGTGGCGCACCGTGCCGCCGCGCGAACATGGCGGCAATTGCGATATCAAGAACCTGTCGCGTGGCTCCAAGGTCTATTTCCCTGTCTATGTGAAGGGTGGCGGTCTCTCCATGGGCGACATCCACTTCTCGCAGGGCGATGGCGAAATCACCTTCTGCGGCGCCATCGAAATGGCCGGCTGGATCGACATCAGCGTCGATGTCATCAAGGGCGGCATGGCGAAATACGGTGTCGTCAACCCGATCTTCAAGCCGAGCCCGATTGATCCGCATTTCGATGATTACCTGATCTTCGAGGGCATCTCGGTCGATGAGCACACGGGCGAACAGTATTATCTGGACGCCCATGTGGCCTATCGCCGGGCCTGTCTCAACGCCATCGAGTATCTGAAGAAGTTCGGTTACACGGGCGAACAGGCCTACAGTATCCTCGGCACAGCGCCGGTGGAGGGCCGAATAGCCGGCATTGTGGACATACCGAATGTGTGCGCCACGCTGGCCATTCCGACAGCGATTTTCGACTTCGACATCAATCCGAACTCGACCGGGCCGACCAAACAGGTCTCCGGCGTGGATGTCGCGCGAACAAGCTGAGTGGCCTGGAGCATCGGGCCGGGAGGCGCAGACCGCCTCCCGGTTGTTCCGGTGCTCCGTCGGCCGTTTTCAAAAGAAACGAGTGGGACAGCCGGGGTGGGACCCGGCTGAACCCGCCTTTCGGGAGGAAGAGCTGCCATGCTGCTCGGGTTTGCCTTGCTTTACGTCGGCGCCGTCCTGTTTCTCAACGGGCTGTGGCTGATGGGAAAGATCGACGACAAGGAAATTGTCGTCATCAATGTGGTGTCCGGCTTCGTCACGCTCTGCGTTGCGCTGGCTTCGGCATTCGGCGCTGCGGCGGATGCCGCGTCGGTCAAGTCTGCGGCGCTGACGCTGCTGTTCACCACCACCTATCTTTGGGTCGCCTACAACCGCGTGGTCGCGGTCGATGGCCGCGGGCTCGGCTGGTTCAGCCTGTTCGTGGCGATCACCGTCGTGCCCATCGCGATTGAAGGACTGGCCGGCGCGCAGACCTTCACCGACACCTGGCTCGGCCTCAACTGGGCCATCTGGGCGGTGCTCTGGTTCATGTATTTCCTGCTGCTTGCCCTCAAGCGTCCGATCCTGCAGGCCACTGCCGTCGTCACGCTCCTCACGGGCATCATCACCGGCTGGCTGCCGGGGTTCCTGCTGCTTCAGGGAATGCTCTGAGCTTTTTCGTGCGGCGGCGTCAGGCCGCCGCACCATGCGAGACAGAATTTTCGGAGACCAACATGCCGCTTTACAATTATGTTTGCGAAGATTGCGGACCTTTCGACGAGTGGACGTCCATGGCTGATGCAGGCAATGCATGCGCCTGCCCGAGCTGCCAGACGCCGAGCAGTCGCGATGTGGCCGCGCCAAGCCTCAGCCTCATGAACGGCACGCTCCGGCGCGCGCTGGCGCGCTCGGAAAAAAGCGGCAGCGAGCCGCGCGTGGTCAAGAAGGAACATCTGGCCGGTTGCGGCTGTTCGCTGTGCAATATCGGCAAGAAGGGCCCGCCTTCTCCACGCAAGAAATGGATGATCGGCCACTGCTGAGTTCGCGCTCGCGGACACAGGCCTTCAGGCCGATTCAGGGTGCTTTTCAGGCAGACGGCGCCCCCGCATTCCGGGGGCGCCGTACGCCTGTTTCATTTTGTCGCCAGATTTGTTGAAACGGTGCGCTTTATGATTTCTGCAAATTGGCGTAATTCCTTCTACAAGGGGCAAGTTATTGATATTTTAGAGTAATTTTATGCTTCATAAGCTTTGGCGTCGTGCGGCGTCTTTCAGCATTCTGGCGGTTGTCGCTGCACCGGTTCTTTTTGCTCTTGAGCCCCATTCGCCCGCGCGGGCTGCGGATGTCAGTCAGTTGGCAGAGCCAGTCGCGACAATCGAAGCCGAAGCGCAGCGGCTCATGCAGGACCACGATCTTCCCGGTCTTGCAATCGCGGTCACTGTCGGGGGGGAACATCGCATCTTCAACTACGGCGTCGCTTCGCGTGAAAGCGGTGCGGCGGTGGATGACGACACGCTGTTCGAGATCGGCTCGATCAGCAAGACCTTCACCGGTCTGCTTGCGGCCTACGCGCATGTGCAGGGAAAGCTCTCGCTTTTCGACGAGGTCAGTTCGCGCCTTCCGGCGCTTGAGGGCAGCGCTTTCGACGCCGTGCGCATCCTGGAACTGGCGACCCATACGAGCGGGCTCGAACTCTTCCTGCCGCCGGGCGTGGACAGTCAGGACGCGCTTGTCGCCTATTGCAGGGGCTGGGAGCGTCGCTATTCGCCGGGTACGGAGCGCACCTATTCCAATATCGGCATCGCGCTTCTCGGTTCCATCGCGGCCGACGCCCTGCAGCGGGACTATGACGATGCCCTCGCAAATCTGCTCCTGCCGAAGCTGGGGCTCGCAAACACCTACACGCAGGTTCCTCCTGACCGGATGAAGGACTATGCGCAGGGCTATACGACGGAGAACGAACCCGCCCGCCTGTCTGACAATGCGCTGGCCTCTGCACCCTACGGCGTCAAGACAACGGCGACCGATCTCATCCGCTATGTCGAGGCGCATATGCAAAGCGGCGATCTGGAGCCGGATATGCAAAGCGCCATCGGTCAGGCGCTCACCGGCTATTACAAGGCCGACGCCATCACGCAGGATCTGGTCTGGGAGCAATATGCCTATCCGGTCAGCCTGAAGCGTCTGCTCGATGGCAATTCCAGAAGAATGGCGCGCGACGATGTTCCTGCCATGCATCTGAAGCCGCCATTCCCGCCGCGCCGTAAGGTGCTCGTCAACAAGACCGGTTCCACGAGGGGCTTCTCGGCCTATGTGGCGTTCGTGCCGGGGCGCAGGATCGGCGTGGCCATTCTGGCCAACAGGAATGTGTCGGTGCGTGACCGGGTGCGGGCAGGGTATCGCATTCTTGCAGCCCTGAAGCAGGCACAGCCGTGACAGGGCCATTCGCCGGCAGGCGGGAGAGGCCCGCCAGCGAACGATTGGTGGGTTATCGACGCGCCACCAGAGGCACGTAGTTTTCCAGGTCCGGGTTCGGGAAACGCACCGTGTCGCCGGTCTCCGACGACAGGTAGAGACCCATCAGAATTTCCAGAACGGCAACGCCGTCGGCAAAGGTTTCCAGCGGCTCCTCGCCTTTGCGGAAGCACTCCACCATGTGCCGGTTCTCATCCGTGTAGCCATAGATCCCGGCCTCGTCTTCCAGCACGGGCATCAGGCCCTGTTCGGCATTCTGCTTCTCGACCAGATCCTCGCCTTCCTCGCCCTTCACCTCGCGCGACATGAAGATTTTCAGGCCGGTGCCAAGCGAGTTGAACTCCATGGCGTATTCCGGTCCAAGCAGTTCCAGCTGGATGCGCAGACCCGCCCCCACATAGGCCCAGGAGGTTGTCGTCTCGATCATCAGCTCGTTGCCGTCCTCGTCCTCCAGGATCACATTGCCGCGCGCAAAGTCCTCGGAGGGGCGGTTGGCGTAATCCACTTCCGGGCCGAAGCGGTTCTTCAGGTCTTCGATATAGCGCGGGCGTGTCCATTTGAGGTTGGCCACGGTGCCATGCACGGCCTTCAGCTTCAGGGAATCCCGCTTCCTGCCGGGTTCCGTCAGAAGGTGCCGGGCCACTTCAACGCTGTGGCACATCATGTCGAGCAGCACGCCGCCGCCCTGCTTGTCGCCCTGCCAGAACCACGGCTCGTGCGGGCCGGAATGCTCTTCTGCCGCGCGCGCCAGATAGGGGCGTCCGGTGGTGGAGGCGGCGCGCCGCCAGATGATCTCCTTGCCGCGCAGGACCGGCTGGGCGAAGACCTGGTTTTCCAGATAACCGTGGTTCAGCCTGGCGTCTTCCACGAGCCGCAGCATCTCACGCGCATCGGACAGCGTGCGGGCAAGCGGCTTTTCGCAGGCCACCGCAAACACTTTGCTGCGCCCCGAAACGACTTCGTCATGAATGGTGCGCATCGTCTCGAGGCGCGTGTCGTTGGGGGAGAGAATCCAGACCGCGTCCACATCGTCGGCCTGTAGCATGGATGCCAGACTGTCATGGCTCTTGCAGTCGCCCAGCCCCAGTTCCGCCACCAGCTTCACGATGCGTTCGCGGTTTTCCGCCTTGCGGCTGTAGACGCCGGTCACGTCGACATGGCGCACGCCGAGCATGGACCGCAGATGGAATTCGGCAATGAATCCGGTGCCGACAAGGCCGATGCGCAGGCGTTTTCCGGGCTGTGCGGACATGGTTGTTTCCCCTTTCATTCTGTTTTCGGTGGTGCGGTGGTGCCGCGCACGCGCAGCGTGGCTGGCAGCACCACGGGTTCCCTGGGCACGGCGGCCCCTGAAAGCATTTCGAGCAGCATGCCCATGGCCTGCCGGCCGATGTCGGTGCGCGGCTGGCGCACCGTGGTCAGCGGCGGGTAGAACGCTTCGCTCAGATAGAGATCATCGAAGCCGACGACGGACACATCGCCGGGCACGTCGCGGCCGATCTCGCGCAGGTGATGAACCGCGCCGAAGGCCATTTCGTCATTGGCCACGAAGATCGCGGTCGGCGGTTCGGCGAGTTCGAACAGCGCCTTGCAGGCCGCGGCCCCGCCATGCAGCAGGTAGTCGCCGCGCTGCTCATAGCCTTCGGCAATCGCAAGGCCGGCATTACGCATGGCGCGGCGATAGCCCTCCTGTCGGCGAAGGCTCATCACTTCGGGAACCGGCCCCGATATGTGGGCGATGCGGCGGTGGCCAAGCCCGATCAGATGCTCCACCGCCTCGCAGGAGGCGGCCACATTGTCGATCTGCACATGCGGAAAGCCGGAGCCTTCAATGGTTTCCAGCGCCACCACGATGGGTGCATTGGGCGGCAGCCTGTTGCGCGCGCCCTCCTGCGCCGGCAGCTTGCCCGTCATCAGGATCATGCCGTCGGCATGACCGTCGCGCAGCATGTCGAAATACTCGATCTCGCGCTCGGGATCGTTCTCGGTATTGCCCATCAGCACCGAGTAGCCGGCGGCGCGGGCCGTGGCCTCCACGCTCTTCAGAATGTCGAGATAGAACGGGTTGCCCACATCGCGCACCACCATAAGCACCGCCATGGAGCGGGCTGTGCGCAGGCTGCGGGCGCTGGCGTTTGGCCGATAGTGCAGGGCGTCCGCTGTTTCGCGCACCCGCGCGCGCGTCTCCTCCGTCACCAGATCGCTGCCGCTCAGCGCGCGCGACACGGTGGCGGACGAAACGCCCAGCGCCTCGGCAATGTCCTTGATCTTGGGCCGACGGTTCATGCGCGCAGCCCCCGACCGCGGCCATAGAACAGCATCAGCACCAGAAGCGTGGCGCCAAACACCATCTGCCGTCCGGATTCATCGATGTTGATCGTGGTCAGGATGCTTTGCAGCACCACCAGCAGAACCGCGCCGGCCATGGTGCCGGTATAGCCGCCCTTGCCGCCGGAAAGCGGGGTTCCGCCAAACACCACGGCGATGATCGATGGCAACATGTATTGCTCCCCTACATTTGCGAAAGAGGAGCCGGAATAACCAAGCAGGCAGAGCCCGGCAATGGCGGCGAACACGCCCGACAGCATGAAGAGAGCGATGCGCGTGCGCCGCACGGGTACACCGGCCATGAAGGCCGCCTGCTCGTTGGAGCCGATGGCGTAGATGCGCTGGCCGAACACGGTGCGGTGCAGGATGAAGGCCATCAGCAGGCCAACCCCGATCCACAGCCAGATGATGCCCGGCAGGCCCAGCAGGAATGGCCGGGTCACGAATTCCGAAAGGGCCGGGGCTGCGCGACCGGAGGGAATGCCCTGCCGGATCACCACCAGAAGCCCCTGAAGCACGCCCAGCATGCCAAGCGTCATCACCAGCGGGGGAATGCGCAGCAGCGTCACGCCGAGCCCGTTGAACAGGCCGAACAGCGCGCCGGTCGCCACGCAGGCCAGAATGGCCAGCGGGATGCCGCCATCCATGCCGTTCATCACATTGCCGGCCACAATGGCCGAAAGCGAAACCACGCCGCCGACGGACAGGTCGATGCCCTCGCGCCCGCCCAGAATGACGAGGTTCTGACCGGCCGCGACAATGCCCAGCAGCGCTGCGACGATGAGGAGCCGCAGGATTTGCCCGCCGGAGGCGAAGCCCGGCGAAAGCGTGTTGCCGAGAAACAGAAGTGCCGCGATCAGCACCAGTGCGATGGTGAGCGGGTTCTTGGCAATGTCGATCAGCCGGTTCATGCCCGCCCCCTGCGGCTGACGAGAACACCCACCATCAGCGCGGCGAGAATGGCGAGCCCCTGCACCAGATTCTGCCAGTGCGAGGGGGTGCCCGCGAAGAAGACGAGCGAATTGATGAGCCCGATGATCAGCGCCGCGATGACGGAGCCTGCAACCGTGCCAAACCCGCCGGAAAGCGCGCTGCCCCCAAGCACCACGGCGGCAACGCTGAACAGCGTCATCTTTGCGCCGACCAGCGGGTCGCCGCTTGCCGTGTCACCGGTGATGCAGAAGGCGGCAAGGGCAGCGAACACGCCACACAGCGCATAGCCGCCAATGCGGATCGCGGTGACGGGAAGCCCGCTCTGGAAGGCCGCCTGCTGCCCGTCGCCCACCGCCAGAAGCTGCGTGGCAAGCCGGGTGCGGGCCAATAGATAAAGCAGGATTGCAAGCGCCACAGCGGCATAGAAGACAAAGGGAATGCCGAAGAAACTGCCGCCATAAGTGCGCCAGAAAACGGTCGGTGCGGGCATGCCGGCCACCGGCAGGATCACCAGCGCCAGCCCGGTGAAGAAGATGCTTGTGGCGAAGGTGGCGACGATGGCTTGCAGGCGCAGCGCCGCGACCACGAAACCGTTGACGAGGCCGCAGGCCAGTCCGACGAGAACACCCACGCCGAGCGCGGCCAGCACCGAGAGCCCCCCACCGCCCATATGCTGCATCAGCACGATGATCGTCACATTGACCAGCGAGGCGATGGCGCCGACCGAAAGGTCGATGTCGGCGGCATAGACCACATAGGTCTGGGCAACCGCCAGAAGCATCAGCGCCATATAGGTGCGCACGAGGCCCGTCAGTGAGCGAAAACTCAAACTGTTGGGCTCGAAGATGCCGTTCAGCACCAGAAGCACCGCGAAAATGAGAAGGGCAGGCAGGAACGGAAAGCGCCTCAAAAGCGTGCCGAAACCGCCGCCATCCTGTTTTGTGAGAGAAGCGTTGGTCGTCATCATGCCGCCTCGTAGGCTGCCTGGTAGAGATTGTAGCGGGTGCGCTCCGCGCCGCTCAGCTCCCGGCTCACCGCGCCGCCATTGAACACAAGAATGCGGTCGGCATTGTTCAGGAGCTCGGCGTCTTCCGACGAATAGAGCACGATGGCGAGCCCTTCCTCGGCGAGCCTGCGGATCAGCGCGAAAAGGTCTGTCTTGGCCGAAAGATCGATGCCCTTTGTCGGGTCGTCGAGCAGCAGGATGTCGGGCTTGTCGATCAGCCAGCGGGCGATCACGATCTTCTGCTGGTTGCCGCCCGAAAGCGAGCCGATGGAATGGGAAAGCCCGGCGAATTTCGTGTTCAGCGCCTTGAGCGCCGGCAGCGCCTTTTCAGCGAGCCGCCCCGGGCGCGCCAGCACGAGCCTGTTGCGCAGCGCATGGATGGGCGTGACATTTTCGAGGATCGGACGTCCGGTGATCACCCCGTCGCGGCTCCGGTCGCCGGAAACATAGGCCACGCCCTGCGCGATGGCGCTGCGCGGGCTGTCGGTGCGAAGCCGCTCTCGTGCTATCCGCGCTTCGCCGGCACTGGGCGGCGGCGCGCCGAAAAGCGCCTTCAGGAGAGCGGACTGGCCCTGTCCGTGCAGGCCGCCGAGGCCGAGGATTTCGCCCCGTCTGACCGTAAAGCTCACATCGCGAAAGCCTGCGCCGGTGAGGTTCTCAACCGTCAGCGCTGCATCGGTGGATGTTGCCTGTGCGGGGCGCGCAGCTTGCTGCGGGGCGGCAAGCTCTTCCTGCTCGCCCACCATCATGTGGATCACGGCCTCCGGCGTCGTTTCCGCAATGGCCATCGTGTCGATGGTCTCGCCATCGCGGATCACGGTCACGCGGTCGCCGATGGCGAAGATCTCGTCCATGCGGTGCGAGATGAAGACGATGCTGCGGCCGTCATTCCTGAGGTCGCGCAGGATTTCGAAGAAGCGGTCCACCTGCGCGCGGTCGAGGGCGGAGGTGGGTTCGTCGAAGATCAGGACCGGCGCTTCCGTCGCCAGCGCTTTCATGATCTCCACCAATTGCCGCTGGTCGGCGCGCAGATCGCCCACATTCGTGTCGGCCCTGAGTTCCGCACCGGCCACGGCCTCGAACAGCGCGATGTAGCGTTCGACCTTTTCGCGCAATGCCGCCCGGTCGATGAAGAATCCGCTCTGCTTCGGCAGGTCGGGCAGGCAGATGTTTTCGGCCACGCTGCGATGATCGGCGAGGCTCAGTTCCTGATAGAAAATGCCGATGCCCAGCGCCTGTGCCGCACGCGGCCCGCTCACGGTCACCGCGCGCCCGTCGAGCAGCACATCGCCGGCATCCGGGCGCACGCTGCCGGCCACGATCTTGCAAAGCGTGCTTTTGCCGGAGCCATTGGCGCCGATCAGCACATGCACTTCGCCGGTGTCCAGTTCAAGGTCGCCACGGCGTAGCGCCAGCGTGGCGCCGTAAGCCTTGCTTACACCGCTGAGCTTCAGTTTGGTCATGTCTACATCAATCGCTGAAAGGTCGGCGTCAGTCCCTCATCCGCCCGCCGCGCTCTTCTCCCGTCAACGTCGCGAAGGAGAATGGCCGTGGCGTGGATGTCTCCCTCTCCCCGCATGTGGGGAGAGGGTGAGGGCGAGGGGCCTTTGCCGGCTTCGTCCTATTTGAACAGCGCTTCCGCGTCGTCGATGGAAAGCGAGCTCGTGTAGGAATAGTAGCCCGGCTTTCCGTCAACGGAGGCGGCCACTTCTTCCAGATTGTCCGAACTGATGAACGGGATCGGCAGATAGAGCGCGTTCTCATACTGCCCGGCCTTGGCCGGTTCCTTCAGTTCACGTCCCTGCAGCATCAGCACGGCCACATTGAGCGCGCTTGCCATCACGCCGGGCGGGTTCACCGAAGCGCCGGAGTTCAGCTTGTTCTCGGTCCAGATGTCGATGAAGTCCTTGCGGATTTCGCCGGTTGCGGCGATGTCGCCAGCCTTGTCGGCGTCCATGATGGAGCGCCATGCGCCGGCGGCCATGCCGTCCTGCACCCAAACGCCGTCAATGTCGGGATAGGTCGCGAGCAGGTTCTGCATGGCCTGCTGGCCCTGCGCCTGGTCCCAGTTGGCGTTCACTTCATTGACGATCTCGATACCGTCATGCTCGCCGAACACTTCGCGGTAGCCCGCAACGCGCATCTCGTTGGCCGGGTGCCCGGCAACGCCGTTGATGGCGACGACCTTGCCTTCGCCGTTCAGCGTGTCGGCCAGCCATTTGGCGCTTTCCATGGCCCAGCCCTTCTGGTCGATGCCCACGTAAAGGGCGTCGGGCGAAGAGACTTCGGCATCGGTGGCGATCACCAGAATGCCGGCTTCCTTGGCCTGCGCGAACACCGGGTCAAAGGCGGTCGGGCTGTTGGGGTTGATGATGATGGCGTCAACGCCCTGGCTGATGAAGTTGCGCACATGCGCGATCTGGCCGGGCACGTCGACATTGGCGCTCTGGGCGACCACTTCGACATTCACGCCCTTGTCCTTCCAGGCGGCGGCGGCTTCCTCGGCCTCCTCGATCATCTGGGTGCGCCATTCGCTGCCCACCCAGCCGTTCGACAGACCGATCTTGAAGTCCTCGGCCAAAGCCGAAAGCGCAGTGCCCGCAAGGGCAGCGGCGGTTACGGCAGCAATTGCCAGTTTTTTCATGAACTCCTCCCTGGTGAAATGCACCAACGGCACAGGCAGCCAAGGCCTTTTCGCCGATCGTGCGGCACTCCTCCTCCATGACGTGTCCTCCGCGAAAGATGTCTTCCGCCACGTCAATGAAATCGATTGTATGGCAAATGTAATCGATTTCAATATGTAATTTGGGGCGTAATTTGTACGTAATTTTGTGGATTGCCGCCCTGATGCCTCAAAGAAGCTGCAAGCGCCCGATTTTACTTATGCAATCAGAAGGCGTGGCTGAGAGACGTGCTGGAGAGAAGGCGTGGTTTTTGAGGAAGTGAAATTGTTTCAAGACGACACAATCTGTTCACATGCCTGCGTTGCCCGCATTTCATTCACTCGGCTAACTTCTTAGAAGTGAGTAATGATTCGAGTAACATCGCCGTGCACAATGAACCGTCGCTTGAGGTTGTCCAGCTGGAGCTTCTGCTCGACCTCGCCGACCTGATCGCGCAGGGCTTCGAGGCCGCGCTTCTGTCGGTGCTGGACGATGTGGACGGGCAGATTCTTTTCAACCACAGGCTTGATGGCGATCCGCAGTATCAGCGGGTCGCGGCCGTGATGGTCGGCGCGGACGCCGATGTGGCGCTCGTCTTCCTGGACCGCTCAGGAACCACCACGCATGTGGAGGGCGCAGCCGAAAGCGACCGCGCGATTGCGCGTGAGGCCGAGAAGGCGCGCAACCGGGTGCTTGCCGCTCAGGCCTGACGCAGCAATTTTCGCACGGCGATCTAACCGTGGCGCGAGTTCTGGCCGGGTCGGGCGCGCGCCACGCGGGGGAAGCGGACCACATTGTCTGCTTCCGGCTTTGCCGAGAATTCGGCCTTGAGCGCGGCATCGAGCAACAGTCCGATGGCTTCGCGCAACTGGTGCGTCGCCGGATCGGAACCGGTCAGTTCGGCCTGTGCGTTTTCGAGGTGGGCGTGCACGGACGCAAAATCTGTCGGCATGGTGTTCCTTTTTCGGTGCCCCCGGTATGGCAGGACCATGCGCAGAAAATTGTAACCGGCAAACAAACACGATCCATGGCATTTTAACGACCGGCGCTCTCCCGGCGCATTCTCTTTGGAAAACCCGATTTAATCTTGCACGCTGGTTGGGAAGGTCCGACCCTGAAGCTTGCCATTGCTTGTGGGGAGATTGTTTTCTTCTGCCGCGTCAGAGCCGGAATTAAGGAATAATATTCCTGTTTTTCATCGGCTTAAGCGTGTTGTGGTCGGAAGCGTCTTATGCGAATCGTTAAAAGACGAAGGGTCCCGTCAACTTTTATTAGAAGTTTGCCGGTTACCAACGGGATCAGTCACACTGGGGACGTTGAAAGCATATGGACAAGTCGCTCTTGCAACGCAAACCGCGCTGGACATGGCTCATTGCCTTTACGCTGCTTGGCACACTGGCAGCGGTCGGGCTTTCGTTCCTTGTCCACTACCTCCTCTTCTTCGGCGAAGAGATCAATCCCTATCAGCGCAGCCTTGCTGCCGCGCTCATTCTGCCGGTGGTCATCGCCACGCCGCTGCTTCTCTATATAGGGCAGGCAAGCGAGCAGCTGCGCCGCTTCAAGCGGGACCGGAATTTCTCCGCCGCTCATGATCCCTCGACCGAGGTGTTCAACGGCGAGATGTTCACCACGCTGGTGGAGCGCCGCCGCGCCGCGACGGTTTCCGAGGCAGGGCGCACCTTTGGCGCGCTTTTGATCCTCGAAGCCGAGAATGTGCGCGACATCGCCATCGATTACGGTTTCAGCTGGGGTGAAGAGTCGATGCGCCAGATCGCATCGGTGATCCGCGCCAATGTGCGCCGCAGCGATGTGGTCGGTCGTCTGAACGACAGCGAGTTCGGCGTCTTCCTTCCCGGCGCGACGGTTGAACAGGCCCGCGATGTGGGAGAGCGCATTCGCACCGCCATCACCAAATCGCGCTTCCTGGCGGAAGGCGAGCCCGTGGAACTCGGCGTCGATATCGGCGGTGTGATCTTTGAAGACCAGATCGAGTTCCGCGGTCTGATGCGCATCGCGTCGGAGCAGCTCGAAATGGCGCGCCAGAGCGACAGTGACCGGTTCCGCCTCAGCGCGATCAATGCGATGGGAACGCGCGAAAACGGCGAGAGCCACTAGCAGAAGCACTCCGGCCCGCCCGCTGTGGGTGCTGGACTCAAAGATTGTTTAGCCTCAGAATGATCGCAAGTGCACCGCCCATGCAGCAGGTTGCATGGGCGGCGCAGCTTTTGCTGACGGCATCGGCGCTTTCCCGTCAGGGGCGCGGCGGTGCTGCAAGGGGCGGCAATGAACCGTATGCGAAGTTTTCTGCTGGTCGCCGTTTTCCTGCTTGGCTGCGGGGCCGGCAGCGCGGATGAACCCGGGGCTCGGGTGTTTCAGCCGGCCATGCCCCTCGACAACGCTGCGCAAACCGACATCACCACGCTCTACAATGGCCAGCCCGGCGTTCTGGAACGCTATGCCTGGGCGATGTCCGCCAATCGACACATGCTGGTCGGCCGGAATGGCGATGCTATCTATGGCCGTGGCTTTGACGCAGCGTCCGGGGATGGCGGTGTCTGGGCGTTTGTTGGTCCGCAGGATCAGCATGTCATCCGGCTTGCTGACGGGGCGCTTGTGATCGCGCGCGGTGCGCCACTGGCAAACCTCTATGCGGAAGTCGGTTGCAAGGTCGGGGAATGGCCGACGCTGATCTGCGCGGATGGGCGCAAAAGATCCATCTCGGCGCCCAACGCCACCACCATCCGCATAGAAGACGAGACATTTGAACTGGCCGGGCAGGAGGCTGAATGAGCATTTCAGGAATGGACCGCGTTCGTGACAGGACGTGGATGATGTCTGCGCTCTGTCGGCTTCTGCTCTTGCTGGCTTTCATGCTCCCGGTGTTGCCGGGGCTGATTGGTGGCGCAGTCGCCGAAGAGACGGTCACCGTGCGCCAGTTCGATCCGGCAACGGGCCGCTGGGTCCGCCGTGAGCGCACGCTCTCCTTCAAGGCGCCTTGGGGCGACGCCGCCGTCAAGCCGGCGGTCGTGCCTTATTCCGAGAACCTGCCTGCCGGCTCCATTGTGATCGATACGGGCGAGCGCCGCCTCTATCATCTGCGTGGCGACGGCACCGCGGTGCGTTACGGGATCGGCGTCGGACGCGAGGGTTTCGCCTGGCGCGGCCGTGAACGCATCACCAGAAAGGCGAAATGGCCGGACTGGCGTCCACCCGCCGAAATGATCCGCCGCGAGGCCGGTCAGGGGCGTATCCTGCCGACCCTCGTGGAAGGCGGTCCGGAAAATCCGTTGGGCGCCCGCGCGCTCTATCTGGGCTCAACCCTGTTTAGAATTCACGGAACGAACCAGCCCTGGACAATCGGGCAGGCCGTCTCTTCCGGCTGCATCCGCATGACCAATGATGATGTTATAACCCTTTATAACAACGTCAAAATTGGCGCTCTCGTGGTCGTGAGATAAAGCAGTAAGGCTGACTGAATTCCTGCATTTCAGGGTTGAAATGCTTAACAGGAAGTGGATTTTGTTGCGCCGGCGCAACACCTCTATTTAAATGAGGCGACTAAACTACTCCAAAATGGGTAGGAGCGCGACTTGGGACATAGCCAGTCGTGAATGGTTGTCCTAGCATAACATCATATTGAGACCCGATGTGGGATCGGGTTTTTCCATTTGCTGCGCAGGGAACGCGCAGTCAAAGGGGGGATAATGACGCTGAAGCCACGCATTACGCGCGTTCTGGCAGCCGCTCTTATGAGTGGCGCCGTTGTGTTTTCGACTGCTGCAAACGCCCTTTCCGTGAAGGAAGCCATGGCGGTCGCTCTGGAATCCAATCCCGAGATCGGGCAGGCGATCGAAAATCGCGAAGCCATCGAGTTCGAGTTGCGGCAGGCGCGGGGCCTTTATCTCCCGAGTGTCGATCTTGAAGCGTCGGTCGGCGCGCGTCGCCTCGACAATCCCTCGCGCCGTGGCACCGGCATTGAGGACGATCCGCTCTACCCGGCGGAGATCGGTCTCTCCATCACGCAGAAACTGTTCGACGGCGGTGGACGCCGCGCCGAGCTTGATCGTCAGGCCGCGCGTGTGGATTCCGCATCCTTCCGCGTGCTCGAGCGTTCGGAAACAATCGCCCTTCAGGTGGTGCGCGAATATCTCGAATATCTGCTTCAGGTCGAGATCGTTAATGAAGCGCGCAAGAATGTGAGCTTCCACCAGTCGATGCTGGGCGATATCGGCTCGCTGATTTCCGGCGGCGCACTCACCGAGGCTGACCGTCAGCAGGCGCAGGAGCGTTCGCTGTCCGCCAGGGCGCGTCTCAAGGAAGCCGAGGAAGAACTCGAAGCGGCCAAGATCCGTTTCTACAAGCTCGTCGGCAAACCGCTCAGCAATCCCTCCATGCCGGGTTCCGTGGCATCGGCGCTGCCGGCCTCGCTCGACAAGGCCATCGGCATTGCGCGCGCCAACAACCCGCGCATCAAGGTCGCCAACGCCGATATCGATGCAGCCGATGCGCTGGTCGATGCCGCGCGCTCGAACATGCTGCCCGAGATCAGCGCCGAGGGCCGCGCCCGCGCCGGTTACGACATTGATGGTTCGGACGGCCGCACCAACGATCTGCAGGCGCGCGTCGTCGCCAAGTGGAACCTCTATCGCGGCGGCATCGACGTCGCCAACGAGCAGGAGCAGATCCGCCGCGCAAGCGAGCAGCGTCTGGTCCTTCATCAGGCCTATCGTGAGGTCGAGGAAGCGGTCCGCATTTCCTGGGATCGCCGCCAGCGGCAGATCGATCTGTCGCAGACCCTGCGTCAGCAGGCGCAGACGAATGCCCAGCTGGTCAGTTCCTACCGCGAGCAGCTCGTGGTTGGCCAGCGTTCGCTGCTTGATGTTCTCGGCGCGCAGAACACACGCTTCAGCGTGAATGTCCTGTCCAAGACCGCGCAATATGCGGCGCGTTTTGCCGAGTATCGCATTCTGGCGGCCACCGGCACGCTTCTCGACACGATGAACCTCTCCAGTGCGAAACAGTCGGAGGCCTACGCACGGGCGGAGTTCAACGTGCCTGAAACGGCGCCGACGGAGACGTATAAGAGACTGCCATCGCGGCAGACCAACGATCTGCCGCTCGATCTCCTCGCTCCGATCCGGTCTCAATAGCCGGTCGGGGCAGCAGGCAAGGGCGCAAGGTGGAACAGCTTCGCAACCCTACAGCCGACACGCCGCTCCTGGCAGACAGTTTCAGGTTTGCCTTTCGGGAGGTCGCGCAGTTTCTCGCGCGCCCGAGTTCCGAAACCGTCCTCTTTTCCGATACGCCCTTTGACGAGAGCAATCCGTCGCTGGAAGATATCGAGCGGCTCGCCGCGCGTATCGGTCTGGAAGTGGAGCAGCACAGCCGGCGCGATCTCGCCAGCGGATCCATCGATCTGCCGGTGCTTGTCGTCTATGCGGATGGCACGGCGCAGGCTCTTCTGGAGCCGCTCGATGGCGACCGCCTGCGCACCACGCTTCTGCCCGATCCCATCGCGGAAGAAGGCGTCACGCTCAAGGATGTCCTGTCCAGAAAAGTCGGGCTGATCGTCTCCTTCAGCATCATCTATGAGAACAAGTCCGAAAGCGCGGATGCCGGTCTGCCTCAGCAGATGGAAAAGCGCCACTGGCTCACCACCACGCTTGCGCCGTTCTGGCGCTCCTATGCGCAGGTGGCGATAGCCGCGCTGTTCGTGAACCTTCTGGCGCTGGCATCACCGCTCTTCGTCATGAATGTCTACGACCGGGTGTTGCCCAACCAGGCAACCGCCACGCTCTGGGTTCTGGCGCTCGGCGTCGCCGGGGCAATCCTGTTCGACCTGCTTTTGAAAAGCGTTCGCGCAGCCCTTATCGATTACGCCGGCCGGAAAGCGGATCTGAAGCTTTCCTATCTGCTTTTCGAAAAAGTGCTGCACGCCACCATGGCGTCGCGTCCCATGTCGACCGGCGAATATGCAAGCCGCGTTACGCAGTATGAGTTCGTGCGCGAGTTCTTCACCTCGAACACGATCAGCACGCTGATCGACAGCGTCTTCGTTTTCGTCTTCCTCTTGGTCATTTACAGCGTTGCCGGCTGGCTGGCGCTGATCCCGGCGACCGCCTTCGCGCTCGCATTGATCATCGGGCTCATCGCGCAGGCGCGCATCGGCCGCCGTGTCGCCGCCGCCAACAATGAGGCATCGCAGCGCCAGTCGCTTCTCGTGGAAACCATCGCGACAATCGAAACGGTCAAGTCGCTGCGCGCCGAGCGCACATTGCTGCGCCGGTGGAGCGAGCTTGCCAAGAACGCCTCGCGCACCTCCGAGGGCATCAAGCAGCTGTCCTCCTGGGCGTCGAACATGACGCAGTTCGTGCAGCAGTTGGTCACCGTGGCGCTTGTCGTTGCGGGCGCCTACGAGTTCTCCGAGGGCAATATCTCGACGGGCGCGATCATCGCGACGGTCATGCTGTCGGGCCGCGCCGTCGCGCCGCTCGGCCAGATCGCCATGACCCTGTCGCGCATGCGCCAGGCGCTTCTGTCGCTGCGCATTCTGAACGCCATCATGGAGCAGCCCGAAGACCGGCCGGAGAGCACGGGCTTCGTGAACCGCGAAATCCGCACCGGCGATGTTGCCTTCCGCAATGTCGGGTTCACCTATCCGGGGGCCGCCAGCCCCGCGCTCAACGATTTCAACCTCGCCATCAAGGGCGGTGAGCGCGTCGGCATCATCGGGCGCATTGGCTCCGGCAAGACCACGGCTGGCCGCCTGCTTGCCGGGCTCTATCCGCCGTCGAGCGGCAATCTGCTCATCGATGGGGTGGATATACGCCAGTATCACCCGTCCGTGGTGCGTTCCGCGGTCGTCTTCGCGTCGCAGGCGGCAGACCTCTTTTCCGGGTCGGTGAAGGAAAACCTCCTGATGGCCAAGCCCGGCGCGACCGATGATGAGCTGGTCGACGCCGCAAAGGCCGCCGGTGTCGATGCGTTCGTCGCCCGTCATCCCAGGGGCTATGACATGCCGGTGGGTGAGCGTGGCAGTCAGCTTTCGGGCGGTCAGCGACAGGCGGTCGCGATTGCGCGCATTCTCCTGAGCGACCCGAAGATCGTGTTCATGGACGAACCGTCTGGCGCAATGGATCTGGCAAGCGAGCGCGAACTCATCGCGCGGCTCAAATCCGCCTTCCGGGATGATGTGACGCTGGTGATCTCCACGCACCGGCACAGCATGCTTCAACTCGTCGACCGGCTGGTGGTCATCGATCAGGGCCGTGTCATCGCCGACGGACCCAAGGAGAGGGTAATCGCAGAACTGCAAAAGAACGCCGCGGGTGGGCGTTCGGGAAGGGGGCAATAGCTCCAGGCGTTGCCCGCGTGGCGCGCGACCTTACATAAAAAGACGAAAGGCGGATTGAAAATGGACCGTCCACCACTGGCTGCGCGATTGGGGTTAGTCGTTATTGCAGCCCTCTTGATGACATTTATTGGCTGGGCGTCCATCGCCGAGGTGCAGGAAATTGCGCGCGGCGAAGGCAAGATCATTCCGATCTCGAAGACGCAGATCATTCAGTCGAGCGAAGCCGGTGTCGTGCAGGAAATCGCTGTCACGATCGGCCAGACCGTCAGCAAGGGCGACCTCATCCTTCAGCTTGATGATACGGTCACGGCGTCGTCGCTTGGCGAGTCCGCCGCCCGCGCCCGCGCGCTGCGCGCCCAGATCGCCAGACTTGAGCTGGAAGAGAAAGGCGATCTAGAAGCCGAATATATCTGCCCGGAATCGCTGCAGGAGGTTGCGCCCGGCATCTGCCAGAACGAAGCGCGCCTGCTGCGCGCCCGCGCCGACAACATCAAGAACAAACGCTCGGTGCTGATCGAACGGCGCACACAGCGCATGAATGAGCTCGACGAGGCGAACGCGAACATCTCCCGGCTGGAAGAAAACCTGTCGCTCGCCCAGCGTGAGGCCGATCTTCTGGAGCCCATGGTCAAGCGCAAGCTGGTGGCGCAGACCGAGCTTCTGCGGGTGCAGAAGGAACTATCCGAGACGCGGGGCCAGCTTGAATCCACGCGCGAGTCGGTCGAGCGCATCGAAGCCTCCATCAAGGAGGCGACGCTGCAGATCGAGGAGCTGGCGCTCCAGGTTCAGCAGGAAGCGCTGGTGGAAAAGACACAGGCGCTGGCGGAACTGTCGGTCATCGAAGAGACCATTCGCGGGGCAACCGACCGGGTTGCGCGCACCGATATCCGCTCGCCGGTCGATGGCATCATCAACACGCTCGAGGTGAACACGATCGGGGCCTATGTGGAGCCCGGCACCGTGGTGGCCGGCGTGGTGCCCACATCCGACACACTGCTCGTCGAAGCGCGGATATCGCCGCGCGACGTTGCCTTCGTACGGCCGGGCCAGCCCGCGCTGATCAAGGTTTCCGCGTATGATTTTTCCATCTATGGCGGGCTTGAGGGCGAGGTGGAGAACATCTCCGCCGACAGCCTCGTGGATCAGAATACGGGCGAAACCTTCTATCAGGTGCGGGTCAAGACCGATCAGGCCGAGCTGGTTCGGGATGGCAGGAGCCACAAGATCATTCCCGGCATGATCGCGACTGCCGACATCATGACCGGCAAGAAGACGATCCTCGCCTATCTGATGAAGCCGATTAACAAGGCGCGCACCGAAGCGCTGCGCGAGCGGTGACAGCCATGGACAAAGCGGTTGAAACGCACGGTGAAGAAGACTGGGCCTTCCAGCCCCGGTTTCGCGTCCTCAGGGTCGGGGCCGCGCGGCGCGGCATCCGGCTGGAAGAGATATTCTGGTCGTCCCTGCAGGAGATCGCGGATGAGAAGGACTGCAGTGTCGGCGATGTGATCGAGGCCTGCGAGAACCGGCTTGAACAGGGCTCAAACCTCACATCGGCCCTCAGGGTGGAAACCGTCTCCCACCTGCAAGGCGCGCTCGATCTGATGCGGGCCAGAACCGGCAGACAGGCCGTGCGCAACATGGTCATGGCCTGCCCGTCGCCCTGTTTCGCCCTTGCCGGTGACCGGCAGTTGATGGCCCACAATCCGCCTTTCATCGCCTTTGTGCAGTCGCGGCTGTCCAGCCTGCCGTCGGATGCCACGGCGCGGGGTGTGCGCCTGTCGCTCGATATCCAGTTTTCAGAGCTGATCGAGAAGCTGAAGATGAAGGGCAGCGGACCGGCAATGGTGGGCTTTGTGATCGGTGTGGACCGTCAGCTTATCCGCGGTCGTCTCAACGCCATCCTTGCGCCGCTGGCCGGGCTTGACGCGATTGTCGGTTTCATCCTGCCGAACTGACCCTAACCGCCATTCACGCCGGTCACCCGGTTCTGGGGCGCCGCCGCATTGTCGAAGCCTTCTCCCGGAGAAAGATCCGAGGGCAGTCCTTCAAGCGTTGCGACCATGGAGCCGTCGCGCTTTCTTCCGTGGATCCAGGAGCGGTCTGCGCTCAGCGAGTAAAGCGGCAGGTAGTCGCCAAAGGCGGTGTCCTTCATCACGCGGTCGTGCAGATTGTCGAGCACATAATGCCCCTGGCTCGTGGAAACCGTGAGAACGGCGTGAAACAGGGATCGCCGCTGGTCCTGAAGCACCACGATCGACATGCTGCCGAGCGGAATGCCCGCAGCGTTGAGCGCCGCCATCTTCAGGATGGCATAGTCCTCGCAATCGCCCTTGCCGCGCTGGAGAATGTCCCGGGGTTTCGCCCAAAGATCCAGCTGGCGATAATTGTTCCGGTCCGAGACGT
The DNA here is from genome assembly GCF_030068685.1 of Nitratireductor sp. GZWM139. Classification (NCBI taxonomy): domain Bacteria; kingdom Pseudomonadati; phylum Pseudomonadota; class Alphaproteobacteria; order Hyphomicrobiales; family Phyllobacteriaceae; genus Nitratireductor; species Nitratireductor sp. GZWM139. The sequence goes on from NZ_JAMQML010000022.1 coordinate 50,700, forward strand.
AGGCAATTCTGCGGTTGACCGCCCGGTTGATCTCCGCAAGCTTGCGCGAGAACGGGCCTGCTTTGACGTCACGCACAAGCTGCGCCAGGTCTTTCGCCCGTTGCGCGCAGTCTCCGGCCTCCGTACAGGCGGCGAAATCGGCGCGCGCTATGGATGGGTACACGGCTTTCCAGCTGGCGCTGGATGGCAGGGCGCGAAAGGGAATGGCCACGGAGCCGAAAACGCCCATGGCGGCATTGCCCGCCTGCCTGCGTTCTCCGGCGGGCCTTTTGCCGGCGCCTGCCGCAAAGCGCGCATTTTGGGGAGCGGCGCGCGAAGCCGCCCGTTCCCACTGCGTCTTCAGTTCCGCAAGCCCCCGGGTCGCCGCCGTCATCGTTGCGGCCGCCGACATGGCGCTCATGCTGGAGATGAAGGAAATCTGCACCGGCGTTGGCACATAAGCGCCCGCCTGCGCTTCTTTCTGCATGACAAGTGAGGCGGATGCTGAGATGGCAAGCGCAAGGCTTGCACCTATGTATAGGCCTCTGGAGTTTTTCATTTGATCGTCCCCTGATCTTGCAATGACGATAAGAGGCGCAAATGAAATGCCGATTAAGTTGTTTGGATTATTTTATACTTAGACATGTTGTTCAATTTATTTAAAATGGGATTTTATCTATTTCATCTCTGTTTACCATTCAGGTCTCTGGGCAGAATGGCCGGCGGGAGCAGCCGGCGCAGGCTGTCAAAAAGGGATAATTATAGGCAAATGTATAATTGCTTATATTCAAGCATTAACCAACGGGAAATTTTCGTCCGTTCGGAATATGATGATATATCAATGATGCTCAGTTCATATTGTGCCGACTAAAACGGCGTGTCTGGCTCCCGGGAACATCTGTTTCTGGGGGTTCCCATGGCCAACAATGACCGCACGAATACCACCGACGAGCGCGCAACTGCCGCTGAACAGTCTTCAACCAGCACGCGCCTGAGCCAGGCAGAGCAGAACGCTCTCCAGTTCGCGCAGAACGAGACTGCCGCCGAGCCGACGCCCGTCGATCCGGCGACCGGTCAGCCGGTCGCGGAGCCAACCTCTCAGGCAGCCGTGCCGGATGTGCCGGAAACGATCACGCCCGACGCAGACAATGTTGTCCGCCTTCCGCAGGGTGAAGTGGTCCCGGAAAATCGGACAGTCAGCTAAGGTGTATCCC
>NZ_JAMQML010000029.1:0-18027 GCF_030068685.1 Nitratireductor sp. GZWM139
AGAGAAGCTGCGCTTCGCTATCCGCGAAGGCGGCCGCACCGTCGGCGCCGGCATCGTCGCAGCCATCATTGAGTAAGCTCTGCCCCGGCAGTGTTGAATGCGGAAAGGGCGGCTCAGGCCGCCCTTTTCTTTTGCCCGGAGCCTGTTTTGAAAGGGCCGGGGCAGGGTGGAAATCCGCCTTGACGAAACCCTCAGGGAAACAAATGACGTGGATGGTGCAAAACCTGCGCTAAAGTCTCTTTACAGACGCGTCGGAAGCCCTTAGGAAGCGGCCTGCCTACAGTGTGCAGCAGCGCACAGGAATGCAGGGGTATAGCTCAGTTGGTAGAGCGGCGGTCTCCAAAACCGCAGGTCGGGGGTTCGAGCCCCTCTGCCCCTGCCAGCGCATTGTGCGCCAGAGCCATTTCGTGAGATCCCGTTTGGTGAGATCCCATTTAGCGAGATCGTTGAGTAAGCGCCTGTCGGAAGCTTCCGTTGGGGCTTGCAAGAATCGAACTTCGGTTCTATGTAGGGCGAACAGACACGCGGTGCGTGGAGCCGGGAACGCGGCTTTACGCGCCTTTGTCGTATGGGTGGATTACGAAAAGCGATTCGCTTTTTCGGATTTTGCTCTTGCCCGAAGGCCGGGTTTTCCTGGTCTCGGGTGCGTCTCCCGGCCAGTTCGGGGATAACAAACAGTCTGGGTTACCAGACGATAGAATCAAGAGCGGCACATGGCGTCGAAAACCACGAATCCTTTCACGTTTCTTCAGCAGGTTCGGTCCGAAACCGCAAAAGTAACGTGGCCCTCGCGGCGTGAGACCCTGATCTCGACGGTAATGGTCATCGCATTCGCCACGCTGGCGGCGATCTTCTTCTTTGCTGCCGATCAGCTCATGGCCTGGGGTATCGAGATCATTCTCGGTATCGGCGCCTGATTGCGGACGATAGACGGAGTGCGATTGAAATGACTGCGCGTTGGTACATCGTCCACGCTTATTCGAATTTCGAAAAGAAGGTCGCAGAGTCGATCGAGGAGCAGGCACGCCAGAAAGGTCTTGATAACAAGATCGAGCAGGTCGTGGTTCCGACCGAAAAGGTCGTTGAAGTGCGCCGCGGTCGCAAGGTCGATGCCGAGCGCAAGTTCTTCCCGGGTTACGTCCTGGTGAAGGCGCAGCTCACCGACGCTGTCTTCTCGATGATCAAGAACACCCCGAAGGTGACGGGCTTTCTGGGCGACGCCAAGCCGGTTCCGATTACCGAAGCCGAGGCAGAGCGCATCCTGACGCAGGTTCAGGAAGGCGTGGAGCGTCCGAAGCCGTCCGTTACCTTCGAGATCGGCGAGCAGGTTCGCGTTTCCGACGGTCCGTTCGCTTCGTTCAACGGCTTCGTTCAGGAAGTGGACGAGGAGCGTTCGCGCCTCAAGGTCGAGGTGTCGATCTTCGGACGGGCAGTGCCCGTCGATCTGGAATTCGGTCAGGTCGAAAAGGGCTGACCGTGTTGCCCCGTGCGCGGGGCTTCATCGGTGGAAGGGAAATGCGGCTAAGCCGGTCGCTGATTTCCGGACCACCAAACTGCAGTGCCGGCTCATTCTTTTCAGGGTGGCCGGTGAGAACGACAAGGCAGATGAGATATGGCTAAGAAAGTTGCAGGCCTGCTCAAGCTTCAGGTTCCCGCGGGTTCGGCTACGCCGTCGCCCCCGATCGGCCCTGCGCTTGGTCAGCGTGGCATCAACATCATGGAGTTCTGTAAGGCATTCAATGCCCAGACCCAGGAGATGGAAAAGGGATCCCCGATCCCGGTCGTGGTGACCTACTACCAGGACAAGTCCTTCACCTTCACGATGAAGACGCCTCCGGTGAGCTACTTCCTCAAGAAGGCAATCAACCTGAAGTCCGGCTCCAAGGAGCCCGGCAAGGTGGTTGCTGGCAAGATTTCGCGCGACAAGGTTCGCGAGATCGCGGAAGCCAAGCTTAAAGATCTGAACGCGACGGACGTCGAAGCAGCCATGCGCATGGTCGAAGGTTCGGCACGCTCCATGGGCCTGGAAGTGGAGGGCTGACGATATGGCGACGAAACTTTCCAAGCGCGTTGCGAAGTCCCGTGAAGGTATTGATCGCGACAAGGAATACGCTCTCGATGAGGCCGTTGCGCTCCTGAAGGACCGTGCAACCGCGAAGTTCGACGAGACCATCGAAGTTGCGATGAATCTCGGCGTCGACCCGCGCCACGCTGACCAGATGGTCCGCGGTGTGGTCAACCTGCCGAACGGCACTGGCCGTACGGTTCGCGTTGCCGTCTTCGCAAAGGGCGACAAGGCTGAAGAAGCAAAGGCAGCTGGTGCAGACATCGTCGGCGCCGAAGAGCTGGTTGAGAGCGTCCAGAAGGGCGAGATCAACTTTGATCGCTGCATTGCAACGCCGGACATGATGCCGCTGGTCGGCCGTCTCGGTAAGGTGCTTGGCCCGCGTGGCCTGATGCCGAACCCGAAGGTCGGCACCGTGACGCCGGACGTCACGGGTGCGGTCAAGGCTTCCAAGGGCGGCGCCGTTGAGTTCCGCGTCGAGAAGGCCGGTATCGTGCATGCAGGCGTTGGCAAGGCTTCCTTCGACGCCAAGGCCATTGCCGAGAACGTGCGCGCCTTCACCGATGCGGTGATCAAGGCGAAGCCGGCCGGCGCAAAGGGCAACTATGTGAAGAAGGTGGCTCTCACCTCGACCATGGGCCCGGGTCTGCGCATCGACGTTGGCAGCCTGTCGGCCGAAGGCTGATGAATTCCGGGGAGGGCGCTCCGGCGCCTTCCCCAAGACTTTCCGGATCGCAAGATCTGGAAGCCGGAAGGAAACTTCCGGAACATCCTGTCCGAGATTGCAGGCGGCTCGCCTTAATACTTTTAAAGGGCCTGCATGAGACGGGTGGGACCGGATAACGGAGCCTGGCTCCGGTTGATGGTTCGAACCGTGTTGGCCTTTTGTTTGATCCGGGTTTCCCGGTCAGCGAAGGGGGACAGGATCCTCGAGCGTCGCTTGGGTGATCCGAGTTTGCGGATGCCCTGCGGCAAAAGGCAAACCGGCGGATATTTCCTTCGGGAAACTCCGTCAAATGGAGAAGGCAGTGGACAGAGCGGAAAAACGCGAATTCGTCGCGGACCTGAACGAGGTGTTCAACAACACCGGTTCGGTCGTCGTAGCCCACTATGCCGGTCTGACCGTCGCGCAGATGAACGATCTTCGTTCCAAGATGCGCGGTGCAGGCGGCACAGTTAAGGTTGCGAAAAACCGTCTCGCCAAAATCGCCCTTCAGGGAACCCCGTCCGAGAGCATTCAGGCCCTTTTCGAAGGCCAGACCCTGATTGCTTATTCGGACGATCCGGTTGTCGCTCCTCGGGTCGCCAATGACTTCGCCAAGGCAAATGACAAGCTTGTCATTCTTGGCGGTGCCATGGGGGAGACCGCGCTCGATTCCGATGGTGTGAAGGCTCTTGCCTCGCTGCCGTCGCTGGACGAGCTGAGGGCGAAGCTGGTCGGCATGATTTCTACGCCGGCCACCCGGATCGCTCAGGTTGTCAACGCGCCCGCGGGTCAGCTCGCGCGCGTCTTTGGCGCCTATTCCAAGAAGGACGAGGCGGCGTGATGCCGGTCCTCAAGACCAACAACACAGTTCGAACACAAAAGGAAATGTACAATGGCTGATCTTGCTAAGATCGTTGAAGACCTGTCGAGCCTGACCGTCCTCGAGGCGGCTGAGCTCTCCAAGATGCTTGAAGAGAAGTGGGGCGTCTCCGCTGCTGCTCCGGTGGCTGTTGCTGCTGCTGCAGGCGGTGCTGCTGGTGGCGAAGCTGCTGAAGAGAAGACCGAGTTCGACGTCGTTCTCACCGATGCAGGCGCACAGAAGATCAACGTGATCAAGGAAGTCCGCGGCATCACCGGCCTGGGCCTCAAGGAAGCCAAGGACCTCGTTGAGTCCGCTCCGAAGCCGATCAAGGAAGGCGTGTCCAAGGACGAAGCCGAGAAGATCAAGGGTCAGCTTGAAGGCGCTGGCGCTAAAGTTGAGCTGAAGTAATTCGGCGTCCGGTCCGCGCGGATTTCCGATCTGCGCGGACCGGAACTTTGAAGACGGAACCGGAACCTCTTTCCTGTGGGCCGCAAGCGGCTTTCAGGAAACGGGTTTTTATCCGTTTGGATTGACCGCCGGGATGGCGGTTCACGTGGTGCATGCAAGCCAGGCAGGGCAAGGAGCGACGATGGCCGAGACCCAAACGTTTAATGGTCGCAGGCGGGTACGCAAATTCTTCGGAAAGATTCCGGAAGTTGCGGAGATGCCGAACCTGATTGAGGTTCAGAAGGCATCCTATGACCAGTTCCTGATGGTCGAGGAGCCCCAGGGCGGGCGACCTGACGAGGGGCTTCAGGCGGTGTTCAAGTCGGTGTTCCCGATCTCGGACTTCGCCGGTACGGCGATGCTCGAATTCGTGGACTACGAGTTCGAAGAGCCGAAATTCGATGTGGACGAGTGCCGGCAGCGCGATCTTACTTTCGCTGCGCCGCTCAAGGTGACGCTGCGCCTGATCGTCTTCGATGTGGATGAGGACACTGGCGCCAAGTCCATCAAGGACATCAAGGAGCAGGACGTCTACATGGGCGACATGCCGCTCATGACGTCCAACGGCACCTTCATCGTCAACGGCACCGAGCGCGTCATCGTTTCCCAGATGCACCGTTCGCCGGGCGTGTTCTTCGACCATGACAAGGGCAAGTCGCACTCGTCGGGCAAGCTTCTGTTTGCCGCGCGCGTCATTCCCTATCGCGGTTCCTGGCTCGACATCGAGTTCGACGCCAAGGACATCGTCCACGCGCGTATCGACCGCCGCCGCAAGCTTCCCGCGACGTCGCTTCTGATGGCGCTGGGCATGGACGGCGAAGAGATCCTGTCCACCTTCTACGATCAGCTGACCTATCAGCGCGACGGTGAGAACTGGCGCGTGCCGTATACGGTTGAGCGCTACAAGGGCCTCAAGGCCACTGCAGATCTCGTCGACGCGGACAGCGGCGAAGTGGTCGTTGAAGCCGGCAAGAAGATCACCGCGCGTCAGGCAAAGATGCTTGCAGAGAAGGGCCTCAAGGCCATTCACGCGACGGAAGAAGACCTGCTCGGCAACTATCTGGCCGAAGACATCGTCAACATGGAAACCGGCGAGATCTTCCTCGAGGCCGGTGACGAGATCGACGAGAAGACCCTCAAGGTTCTTCTGGAAGCCGGTGTCGACGAAGTCCACTTCCTGGACATCGACCACGTCAATGTGGGCGGTTACATCCGCAACACGCTGGCTGCCGACAAGAACGAGTCGCGCCAGGACGCGCTGTTCGACATCTACCGTGTCATGCGCCCGGGCGAGCCGCCCACGCTTGAGACGGCCGAAGCGATGTTCCATTCGCTGTTCTTCGACGCCGAGCGCTACGACCTGTCGGCCGTTGGTCGCGTGAAGATGAACATGCGTCTCGAGCTCGACGCCGAGGACACCGTGCGCGTTCTGCGCAAGGAAGACATCGTCGCCGTGGTCAAGACGCTGGTTGAGCTTCGCGACGGCAAGGGCGAGATCGACGACATCGACAATCTCGGCAACCGCCGTGTGCGTTCCGTCGGCGAGCTGATGGAAAACCAGTACCGCGTCGGCCTGCTCCGCATGGAGCGCGCGATCAAGGAACGCATGTCCTCGATCGAGATCGACACGGTCATGCCGCAGGACCTGATCAACGCGAAGCCGGCCGCTGCCGCCGTGCGCGAGTTCTTCGGTTCCTCGCAGCTTTCGCAGTTCATGGACCAGACCAACCCGCTCTCCGAGATCACCCACAAGCGTCGTCTTTCGGCGCTCGGACCGGGCGGTCTGACGCGTGAGCGTGCGGGCTTCGAAGTGCGCGACGTGCACCCGACCCACTATGGCCGTATCTGCCCGATTGAGACGCCGGAAGGCCCGAACATCGGTCTGATCAACTCGCTTGCCACCTTCGCCCGCGTCAACAAGTACGGCTTCATCGAGAGCCCGTACCGTAAGATCGTGGACGGCAAGGTCACGCAGGACGTCGTCTATCTCTCCGCCATGGAAGAGGCCAAGCACTACGTTGCACAGGCCAATGCCGTGATCGGTGAAGATGGTGCGTTCACGGACGAATTCGTCATCTGCCGCCATGCCGGCGAGGTGATGATGGCTCCGCGCGAGAACGTCGATCTGATGGACGTGTCGCCCAAGCAGCTCGTGTCGGTCGCGGCAGCGCTCATTCCGTTCCTTGAGAACGATGACGCCAACCGCGCACTGATGGGCTCGAACATGCAGCGTCAGGCCGTGCCGCTGGTGCGCGCCGAGGCTCCGTTCGTCGGCACCGGCATGGAGCCGATCGTGGCGCGCGACTCCGGCGCTGCCATCGCGGCCCGCCGTACGGGCATCGTCGACCAGGTGGATGCGACGCGTATCGTTATCCGCGCCACCGAGGATGTGGATGCATCGCGCTCCGGCGTCGACATCTACCGTCTGATGAAGTTCCAGCGTTCCAACCAGAACACCTGCGTCAACCAGCGTCCGCTGGTGCGCGTGGGCGACCGGATCAACAAGGGCGACATCCTCGCCGATGGTCCGTCGACGGATCTGGGTGATCTGGCGCTTGGCCGCAACGTGCTCGTCGCGTTCATGCCCTGGAACGGCTACAACTACGAGGACTCCATCCTTCTGTCCGAGCGCATCGTTCGCGATGACGTCTTCACCTCCATTCACATCGAGGAATTCGAGGTGATGGCGCGTGATACGAAGCTTGGACCGGAAGAAATCACGCGCGACATTCCGAACGTTTCGGAAGAAGCGCTGAAGAACCTCGACGAAGCCGGCATCACCTATATCGGTGCTGAAGTTCAGCCGGGCGACATTCTCGTCGGCAAGATCACCCCGAAGGGCGAGAGCCCGATGACGCCGGAAGAGAAGCTTCTGCGCGCCATCTTCGGTGAGAAGGCTTCGGATGTCCGCGACACCTCCATGCGCATGCCGCCCGGCACGTATGGCACGGTCGTCGAAGTGCGCGTCTTCAACCGCCACGGCGTTGAGAAGGACGAGCGCGCCATGGCCATTGAGCGCGAGGAAATCGAACGCCTCGCCAAGGACCGTGACGACGAGCAGTCGATCCTCGACCGCAACGTCTACGCGCGCCTTTCCGACATGCTCGTGGGCAAGCAGGCAATCGCCGGTCCGAAGGGCTTCAAGAAGGGCAGCGAGCTCTCCGCTGATGCGCTGAGCGAGTATCCGCGTTCGCAGTGGTGGCAGTTTGCCGTTGAGGACGAGAAGCAGCAGGAAGCGCTCGAAGCTCTGCGTGCACAGTATGACGAGTCCAAGAAGGCGCTCGAGCAGCGCTTCATGGACAAGGTCGAGAAGGTGCAGCGCGGCGACGAGATGCCGCCCGGCGTGATGAAGATGGTCAAGGTCTTCGTTGCCGTTAAGCGCAAGATGCAGCCCGGCGATAAGATGGCCGGTCGTCACGGCAACAAGGGTGTCGTGTCGCGCATCGTGCCGGTTGAAGACATGCCGTTCCTCGATGACGGTCAGCATGTCGACATCGTGCTGAACCCGCTTGGCGTGCCGAGCCGCATGAACGTCGGACAGATCCTCGAGACGCACCTTGGCTGGGCCTGTGCCGGCATGGGGCAGCAGATCGGCGACCTGATCGACAGCTACAAGGAAAGCGGCGACATCAAGCCGTTGCGCCAGACCATTGAGGCCGTCATTCCCGAGAATGACCGCAACGAACCGGTTCGCCAGTATGACGACGAGAGCGTCGTGCGTCTGGGCGAGCAGATGCGTCGCGGTGTCTCGATTGCAACGCCGGTCTTTGACGGCGCGCATGAGGCTGACGTCAACGACATGCTGGAGCTGGCCGGTATGAAGACCTCTGGCCAGGTCACGCTTTACGACGGACGTACGGGCGAAGCCTTCGACCGTCAGGTGACCGTGGGCTACATCTACATGCTGAAGCTGCATCACCTGGTGGACGACAAGATCCACGCCCGTTCGATCGGCCCGTACTCGCTCGTTACCCAGCAGCCGCTGGGTGGTAAGGCGCAGTTCGGTGGTCAGCGCTTCGGTGAGATGGAGGTCTGGGCGCTGGAAGCTTACGGCGCGGCCTACACGCTGCAGGAAATGCTGACGGTGAAGTCGGACGACGTGGCAGGCCGTACCAAGGTCTACGAAGCCATCGTGCGCGGCGACGACACGTTCGAGGCAGGCATTCCCGAGAGCTTCAACGTTCTCGTCAAGGAAATGCGCTCGCTCGGTCTCAATGTGGAGCTTGAAAACTCCCGCATTGAAGGATCCGAGGCTGAGCAGCTGCCCGACGCGGCTGAATAAGCGTTACGGCGTGTCGCGGGATTGCCCGCGACACGCATTCGTCGTTCGCACGGCAGCATAGCGGCCGAGCATTTGAACCGGTGAGGCAGGCGGCGGCAGCCAACACCGAAGTTTGAAAAAGGGACGATGCGTCCCGAAAAGGAGATCGGCATGAACCAAGAGGTCATGAATCTTTTCAACCCTCAGGCGCCGGCACAGACTTTCGATTCGATCAGGATTTCTCTCGCTAGCCCCGAGAAAATTCTTTCCTGGTCGTATGGCGAGATCAAGAAGCCCGAGACCATCAACTACCGCACGTTCAAGCCCGAGCGTGACGGTCTGTTCTGCGCGCGCATCTTTGGTCCGATCAAGGATTACGAATGCCTGTGCGGCAAGTACAAGCGCATGAAGTACAAGGGCGTCATCTGCGAGAAGTGCGGCGTTGAAGTCACGCTGTCGCGGGTGCGTCGCGAGCGTATGGGCCACATCGAGCTGGCCGCTCCGGTCGCTCACATCTGGTTCCTGAAGTCGCTGCCGTCGCGCATCGGCACGCTGCTCGACATGACCCTGAAGGACATCGAGCGGGTTCTCTATTTCGAGAACTACATCGTGACCGAGCCGGGTCTGACGGCGCTTAAGGAAAATCAGCTCCTCTCCGAAGAAGAGTATCTGATCGCGGTCGACGAGTATGGTGAAGACCAGTTCACCGCCATGATCGGCGCCGAGGCGATCCATCACCTTCTGGAATCGATGGAACTGGAGAAGATCGCCGGCGATCTGCGCTCCGAGCTCGCGTCTACCACGTCCGAGCTGAAGCAGAAGAAGCTTCTGAAGCGCCTCAAGGTGGTCGAGAACTTCCTGGAGTCGGGCAACCGTCCGGAGTGGATGATCATGAAGATCGTCCCGGTCATTCCGCCGGATCTGCGTCCGCTGGTTCCGCTGGATGGCGGTCGTTTCGCGACCTCGGATCTGAACGACCTCTACCGTCGTGTGATCAACCGTAACAACCGTCTGAAGCGTCTGATCGAGCTGCGCGCACCGGGCATCATCATCCGCAACGAGAAGCGCATGCTTCAGGAATCCGTGGATGCGCTGTTCGACAACGGCCGCCGCGGCCGCGTCATCACGGGTGCCAACAAGCGTCCGCTGAAGTCGCTCTCCGACATGCTCAAGGGCAAGCAGGGCCGCTTCCGTCAGAACCTGCTCGGCAAGCGCGTCGACTACTCCGGCCGTTCGGTGATCGTGACCGGTCCCGAGCTGAAGCTGCACCAGTGCGGCCTGCCGAAGAAGATGGCTCTGGAACTCTTCAAGCCGTTCATCTACGCACGTCTCGACGCGAAGGGCTATTCGTCCACCGTCAAGCAGGCGAAGAAGCTGGTCGAGAAGGAAAAGCCGGAAGTCTGGGATATCCTGGACGAGGTGATCCGCGAGCATCCGGTTCTTCTGAACCGCGCGCCGACGCTGCACCGTCTGGGCATCCAGGCGTTCGAGCCCACCCTCATCGAAGGCAAGGCGATCCAGCTGCACCCGCTGGTCTGTACCGCGTTCAACGCCGACTTCGACGGCGACCAGATGGCCGTTCACGTGCCGCTGTCGCTCGAAGCGCAGCTTGAAGCGCGCGTCCTGATGATGTCGACCAACAACATCCTGCACCCGGCCTCAGGCGCACCGATCATCGTGCCGTCGCAGGATATGGTTCTCGGACTCTACTACCTGTCCATCATGAACCAGAACGAGCCGGGTGAGGGCATGGTGTTCGCCGACATGGGCGAGCTGCATCACGCACTCGAGACCGGCGTTGTCACGCTGCACACCAAGATCAAGGGCCGTTTCAAGACTGTCGACGCGGAGGGCAACCCCGTATCGCAGATCCACGAGACCACGCCTGGCCGTATGATCGTTGGCGAGCTTCTGCCGAAGAACCACAATGTGCCCTTCGACATCTGCAACCAGGAACTGACCAAGAAGAACATCTCCAAGATGATCGACACGGTCTACCGTCACTGCGGTCAGAAAGAGACGGTCATTTTCTGTGACCGCGTCATGCAGCTCGGCTTCGGCCATGCCTGCCGCGCCGGCATTTCCTTCGGCAAGGACGACATGGTCATTCCGGACACCAAGGAAAACCTGGTGGCCGAGACAGAGGCGCTCGCGAAGGAATACGAGCAGCAGTACAATGACGGCCTGATCACCCAGGGCGAGAAGTACAACAAGGTCGTCGACGCCTGGGCCAAGTGCTCGGAAAAGGTCGCCGACGAGATGATGAAGCGCATTAAGGCGGTCGAATTCGACGATGACGGTCGCCAGAAGCCGATGAACTCGGTCTACATGATGTCGCACTCCGGTGCCCGTGGTTCGCCGGCGCAGATGCGTCAGCTTGCTGGCATGCGCGGCCTGATGGCCCGTCCGGATGGCTCCATCATTGAGACGCCGATCATCTCGAACTTCAAGGAAGGCCTGACCGTGATGGAGTACTTCAACTCCACCCACGGCGCCCGTAAGGGTCTGGCCGACACGGCTCTGAAGACGGCTAACTCGGGTTACCTGACCCGCCGTCTGGTTGACGTGGCTCAGGACTGCATTGTCACCGTGCCGGATTGCGGCACCGACAAGGGCCTGACCATGCAGCCGATCGTCGACGCCGGTCAGGTGGTTGCTTCCATCGGCCAGCGCGTGCTGGGCCGTACCGCGCTTGATGACATCATCAACCCGGCAACCGAAGAAGTCATCGTTGCTGCCGGTCGTCTGATCGACGAGCGTGACGTCGAAGCCATCGAGAAGGCAGGCATCCAGTCCGTCCGCATCCGCTCGGCGCTGACCTGTGAAGTGCGCGTCGGCGTCTGCGCGGTCTGCTACGGCCGTGACCTTGCACGCGGTACGCCGGTCAACATCGGTGAAGCTGTCGGCGTCATCGCCGCTCAGTCGATCGGTGAACCGGGCACGCAGCTCACCATGCGTACCTTCCACATGGGTGGTACGGCGCAGGTGGTCGACCAGTCGTTCCTCGAAGCTTCCTTCGAAGGCACGGTCAAGGTTCGCAACCGCAATGTGGTGCGCAACTCCGAAGGCGATCTCATCGTGATGGGCCGCAACATGGCGGTTCTCATCATGGACGAGAACGGCGAGGAACGTGCAAGCCACCGCCTGACCTACGGTTCGCGTCTGTTCATCGACGAGGGCGACAAGGTGAAGCGCGGTCAGCGTATCTCCGAGTGGGATCCCTACACCCGTCCGATGCTCACCGAAGTGGAAGGCACCGTGGCGTTCGAGGATCTGGTGGATGGCGTGTCGGTTCAGGAAACCGCCGACGAATCCACCGGTATCACGAAGCGCGAGGTCATCGACTGGCGTTCGACGCCGCGCGGCACCGACCTGAAGCCGGCTCTGACGATCCTCGACTCCAAGGGCAAGATCTCCAAGCTTGCTCGTGGTGGCGACGCGCGGTTCCTGCTTTCGGTGGAAACGGTACTCTCCGTGGAGCCGGGCTCCAAGGTTATGCCGGGCGACGTGATTGCACGTATCCCGACCGAAAGTGCCCGTACGAAGGACATTACCGGTGGTCTGCCGCGCGTTGCGGAACTGTTCGAGGCCCGTCGTCCGAAGGATCACGCCATCATCGCCGAGATCGATGGTACGGTTCGCTTCGGCCGGGACTACAAGAACAAGCGCCGCATCATCATCGAGCCGCATGACGCGACTCTGGAGCCTGCGGAATACCTTATTCCCAAGGGCAAGCCGTTCCATCTTCAGGACGGCGACCAGATCGAGAAGGGCGACTTCATTCTCGACGGCAACCCGGCGCCGCACGACATCCTGGCGATCAAGGGCGTGGAGGCTCTTGCTTCCTACCTGGTCAACGAAATCCAGGAGGTCTATCGCTTGCAGGGCGTGTTGATCAACGACAAGCACATCGAGGTGATCGTTCGCCAGATGCTGCAGAAGATCGAGATCACGGCACAGGGCGACTCGACCTACATTCCGGGCGATCACGTCGACTCCGTGGAGTTCGACGAGGTCAATGACCGGTTGGTGGAAGAGGGCAAGAAGCCTGCCGAGGGCCAGCCGGTCCTGCTTGGCATCACCAAGGCTTCGCTGCAGACGCCGTCCTTCATCTCCGCGGCCTCCTTCCAGGAGACCACCCGCGTGCTGACCGAGGCGGCTGTTGCCGGCAAGGTCGACACGCTGCAGGGCCTGAAGGAAAACGTCATCGTCGGTCGTCTGATCCCGGCCGGTACGGGTGGCGCGATGAGCCAGGTTCGCCGGATTGCGCGCTCGCGCGACGATCTGATCCTGGACGAGCGTCGCAAGACCTCGGGCGTGGAAATGGCCGATCCGATGATCGCCGACATGACGACGAGTGCTGCCGAGTAATCGGCAGACCTCTTTTCAGAGAATGCAGAAGCCGGGCCTTGCGCCCGGCTTTTCTTTTGGCAGTCCACCGCCATCGTCGCGTGTCTGTCACCCGGCTGCATCATGAGGTTCTCTGGATCGCCGTGCGTTCATCCGGACGCACAAAAGGCGATCCAAACCATCGATGGAGCGTCGGATAAGCCGAAAACCGGTTTCGGTTCGTCGGTCCGATGCTCTGGAGGCGCATTCGCGCCGGGTTCACGGAGAAGACCTCATGTTCAGGAAATTAGTGCTCGCTGCCGCATTGTCCGTTTCGGCGCAGTCTCTGGCTCATGCCGAAGCCATGATGAAGCCCGCTTATCTCGGCGAAATCGTCCTTCCCAGCGGTCTCATGATCTCCGGTGTCGAGTTCGGCGGCATTTCCGGCCTGGACTACGACGCGGATGCGGATCTGTTCTATGCGATTTCGGACGACCGGTCGGAGAAAGCGCCAGCGCGGTTCTACCGTCTGAAGCTTGTGATCGAGGAAGACGGCGTGAAGGGCGTCGACATTGTTTCGAGCCATGTGCTGCAGGGTGAGAATGGCGAGCCCTTCGCGGCCAAGACGATCGATCCCGAAGCGATCCGCTACGATGGTGCGCGCCAGAGCGTGTTCTGGTCGAGCGAACGGGATGCCAAAGGCAATCCGACGCTCTTTGAGGCCAAACCGGACGGCGCGTTCAAGCGCAGTTTCACGGTCCCCGGCGCTTATCTTCCCGATGAGGCCGGCGAGCGCGGCATTCGCAACAATCTGGCGTTCGAGGGGCTGACGCTTTCGGTCGATGGAGAGACCATCTGGGTCGCGACCGAGAATGCGCTCGTTCAGGACGGACCGAAAGCGACGCTTGAGGCGGGAAGCCCTTCGCGTATCCTTGGTTTCAACGTCGAAAGCGGCGAGCCGGTTGCCGAATATGTCTACGAAACCGGAACGATCCACCAGAAGTCGGAAACCGAGCCTTACTATAACGACAATGGTCTGACGGAGATCCTCGAGATCGACGCCGGCACGTTTCTCGCGGTCGAGCGCTCCTTTGCGCTGGGGACCGGAAACGAGATCAATCTCTATCGGGTCGAAACGGCGGGTGCGACCGATATTCTCGGTGCTGACAGCATCGCAGACCGCGATGTCACGCCGGTCAGCAAGACGCATGTTCTGAAGATCGGGGAAGGGGACTTCGGTCTCGACGTGGACAACATCGAAACCCTGACCTGGGGGCCCGTCATTGCTGGCCGGAAGACGCTGGTTCTGGCTTCCGACAACAATTTCAACCCGAACGGCCAGTTCACCCAGTTCGTGGTGTTCGCCCTGGATGCACCTTCTCAGTAAAGCGGGACGACTGAGGCTCGCTCATAAAGAAGAAGCCCGGCGCGATGGCCGGGCTTTCTGTCTCTGATCCGTGAAGGGGGTCAGACCGGTTCGTCGAAGGTGACGATTGCGATCTCGCCTTCAAGCGCTCCCTGCCAGGCCGACAGGTGTGGCTCTTCGTCGGGCTCTCCCTGCATGTCGCCGATCTGGTCCAGCTCGGCTTCCGCGTAGCCTTCGCGCGCGAGGGCTTCCAGCGCCAGCCGCACCGCCGTGTCGTCGTCCGGGGCCTGCAGCATGATGTGCACGCCCTCGCTCTCATCACCCTTTTCGCGCCAGACCCGGCCGGTGATGATGGTGACGGGGCGATGTTCAGATTCGCTCATGGTGATTCCTGATTCTTGCCAACCGGCAATCGCTTACTATATGAAGCCTGCTTCTCGCATGCGGGATTGGAGAATGACAGAGATGGAGCGCCGTTTTGGTTCGAAATGGCGCTGTTTCGGGAAATAATCTGTCGTTTTAACCCTGTCTGGCTCGGCGATGGCCTGCGGTACAAGATAATCCTGGCGGCGGGGTTGACGGTTAACCCTCATGCGAGTAATTACCGCTTCGTCCGAGCCGATGTGAGGCTTTTTCTTTCGGGGCGACGCGCCCCGGATCAGGTCTCAAACAGGGTTCGTTTTTGCGAGCGACAGAATTTGCGGCGCATGAAGCGGAAACGCTTCCTCTGCTTTTTGTCCGGGCAAGACCGTTAAAAGCGGTTTGCAGCCTGGATTTGTGCGTAGAGCAAATTTTTGTTCTGGATGCGGCCCTCGGGCTTGAGACACGGAATTTGTAACAAGGGAAGGTTTGATGCCTACCGTTAACCAGTTGATCCGCAAGCCGCGCATTGCGCCGGTTAAGCGCAATAAGGTTCCGGCCATGCAGGCCAACCCGCAGAAGCGGGGTGTTTGCACGCGTGTTTACACGACGACGCCGAAGAAGCCGAACTCGGCCATGCGTAAGGTGGCCAAGATCCGCCTCGCCAATGGCTTCGAGGTCATCGGCTATATCCCGGGTGAGGGGCATAACCTTCAGGAGCACTCCGTGGTGATGATCCGCGGCGGCCGCGTGAAGGACCTTCCGGGTGTTCGCTACCACATCATCCGTGGTGTGCTTGACACCCAGGGTGTGAAGAACCGCAAGCAGCGTCGTTCGAAGTACGGCGCAAAGCGTCCGAAGTAGGATATCCGGCTTCGGCGCTTTGATTTTGAGCCGGGCCTCGAAGGTAAGAGACGAAAAACATGTCCCGACGCCACCGTGCAGAAAAACGAGAGATCAACCCCGATCCGAAATTCGGTGATACGGTTGTGACCAAGTTCATGAACGCCATCATGCTTGATGGCAAGAAGTCGGCTGCCGAGCGCATCGTTTACGGTGCATTCGACCAGGTAGAAGACAAGATGAAGCAGGAGCCTGTTGGTGTGTTCCATCAGGCGCTTGATAACGTTGCTCCGCACGTCGAGGTTCGTTCCCGTCGTGTTGGTGGTGCGACCTATCAGGTTCCGGTCGACGTTCGCCCCGAGCGTCGCCAGGCTCTGGCCATTCGTTGGCTGATCGCAGCTGCCCGCAAGCGCAACGAAACGACCATGGTCGATCGTCTGTCCGGCGAGCTGCTCGACGCGGCAAACAATCGCGGCACTGCCGTCAAGAAGCGCGAAGACACGCACAAGATGGCTGAAGCCAACCGTGCGTTCTCGCACTACCGCTGGTAGCCGTAGGATCGAAAAGGTACACGACGATGTCCCGCGAATATAAGCTCGAAGATTACCGTAACTTCGGTATCATGGCGCATATCGACGCCGGTAAGACGACGACGACCGAGCGTATCCTGTTCTACACCGGTAAGAACCACAAGATGGGCGAGACGCATGATGGCGCTTCGACCATGGACTGGATGGAGCAGGAGCAGGAGCGCGGTATTACCATTACTTCGGCTGCGACGACGACGTCGTGGACCGGTCGTGATGGCGCTACCCGCCGCTTCAACATCATCGACACCCCCGGCCACGTTGACTTCACCATTGAAGTCGAGCGTTCGCTGCGTGTGCTCGACGGTGCGGTTGCTCTGCTCGACTCCAACGCCGGTGTTGAGCCGCAGACCGAGACTGTCTGGCGTCAGGCTGACAAGTATCATGTCCCGCGCATGATCTTCTGTAACAAGATGGACAAGATCGGCGCGGACTTCTACCGCTGCCTCGACATGATCAAGTCGCGTCTTGGTGCCACGCCGCTCGCCATCCAGCTCCCGATCGGTGCAGAGAACGACTTCCAGGGCGTTGTCGACCTCATCGAGATGAAGGCTGTTGTGTGGCGCGACGAGTCGCTCGGCGCTCAGTGGGACATTGTTGAGATCCCGGCCGACCTTCAGGCGAAAGCCGAAGAGTACCGCGAGCTGATGATCGAGACGGCTGTCGAGATCGACGAAGGCGCGATGGAGCGTTACCTCGAGGGCGAAATGCCTTCGAATGACGAACTTCGCCAGCTGATCCGGAAGGGCACGATCAACGTGAACTTCCATCCGGTTCTCTGCGGCACCGCGTTCAAGAACAAGGGTGTGCAGCCGCTGCTCGACGCCGTCGTCGACTTCCTGCCTTCCCCGCTTGAAGTTCCGGCGATCAAGGGCATCGATCCGAAGACCGAAGCAGAGATCGAACGCGTTTCTTCCGACGAAGAGCCGCTTTCCATGCTCGCCTTCAAGATCATGAACGATCCGTTCGTTGGCTCGCTCACCTTCTGCCGCATCTATTCGGGTGTGCTGAACAAGGGTGTTTCGCTGTCCAACACCGTGAAGGACAAGCGTGAGCGCATCGGCCGCATGCTGCAGATGCACTCCAACTCGCGTTCCGATCTGGAAGTTGCTTACGCCGGCGACATCGTCGCTCTGGCGGGCCTGAAAGAGACGACCACGGGCGACACGCTCTGCGATCCGCTGAAGCCGGTCATTCTCGAGCGCATGGAGTTCCCGGATCCGGTGATCCAGATCGCCATCGAGCCGAAGACCAAGGGCGACCAGGAAAAGATGGGCCTCGCGCTCAACCGCCTGGCTGCAGAAGATCCGTCCTTCCGCGTCAAATCCGACGAGGAATCCGGTCAGACCATCATCGCCGGCATGGGTGAGCTTCACCTCGACATCATCGTCGACCGCCTGAAGCGTGAATTCAAGGTCGAAGCCAATGTGGGCGCCCCGCAGGTTGCATACCGCGAGACGATCACCCGCGAAGCCGAGATCGACTACACGCACAAGAAGCAGTCCGGTGGTTCGGGCCAGTTCGCCCGCGTCAAGATCGTGTTCGCGCCGAACACCGAGAGCGAGGAATTCGAGTTCGAATCCAAGATCGTCGGCGGTTCGGTTCCGAAGGAATACATTCCCGGTGTCCAGAAGGGTATCGAGAGCGTTCTTTCCTCCGGTCCGGTTGCAGGCTTCCCGATGCTCGGCGTGAAAGCCACGCTGATCGACGGCGCCTACCACGACGTTGACTCCTCGGTCCTCGCGTTCGAGATCGCCGCCCGCGCAGCCTTCCGTGAAGGCGCCCAGAAGGCGGGTGCGCAGCTTCTCGAGCCGATCATGAAGGTCGAGGTTGTGACGCCGGAAGAATATGTGGGCAGCATCATCGGTGACCTGAACGGTCGTCGTGGTCAGATCCAGGGCCAGGAAGCACGCGGCATCGCTACGGTGATCAATGCCATGGTTCCGCTGGCAAACATGTTCAAGTACGTCGACACGCTGCGTTCGATGTCGCAGGGCCGCGCCCAGTACACGATGCAGTTCGATCACTACGAGCCGGTTCCCAGCGCTGTGGCGCAGGAGATCCAGAAGAAATACGCATAATTCGCTCAACGCACGTCGTTACGGATTATCGAAAGTTGAAAGAGCCCGAACGGGCACAAGGAATGGAGAGCTCACATGGCCAAAGGTAAATTTGAGCGTACGAAGCCGCATGCGAACATC